>NZ_JAKFCQ010000187.1:0-38403 GCF_036676585.1 Robertmurraya sp. | reverse complement strand
AGGATCAAACTCTCCAATAAAGAGTAAGATTAGCTCTTAAAGTTAAAACGTTGGCTAGTGTGTATTTCAACACTAATCATTTTTTGTTGACGTATGATTTGTTTAGTTTTCAAAGAACAATTTATTAGCTCGTCGCTCTTGGGCGACTTTTTAATATTACCAGAAGCAATTATGAGAGTCAATAACTTTTTTAAATTATTTTCTCAGAAGGTTAACTTCTTTTGCGGCAACAGATAATAATATATCACCATATCGATTTGAATGCAACATGTTTTTATAAAAAAAATAGCGTACAAGAATAGTTCATATTCTTGTACGCTACATAGATCGTTAACGATGTCTCATTGCCGGGAATAACAATACATCTCTAATAGAAGGTGCATTTGTTAGGAGCATAACGAGTCTATCAATTCCGATTCCTAAACCACCTGTAGGAGGCATACCATACTCAAGAGCTTCAATAAAGTCATCATCCATCATATGAGCTTCATCATTTCCTTCTTCACGCTCTTTTAATTGAGCTTCAAAACGTTCACGCTGATCAATCGGATCGTTCAGTTCAGTGAAAGCATTCGCGTGTTCACGAGCCACAATGAATAATTCAAAACGATCTGTGAAGCGAGGATCTTGATCATTCTTCTTAGCAAGAGGAGAAATTTCAACTGGATGACCATATATAAATGTCGGCTGAATTAACTTTTCTTCTACTTTTTGCTCGAAGAACTCGTTAACAATATGGCCATAAAGCATAGTATCTTTAATTTCTACTCCATGTTCCTTCGCTAAGGCTCTTGCTTCTTCTACACTCATTTCCTTCCAGAAATCAGCACCTGTATATTCCTTAATCGCGTCTACCATATGAAGTCTCTTCCACTCAGGCTTAAGGTTTACTTCATATTCACCGTATTGAATAGTAGTTGTCCCTAATACTTCTTGAGCAATGTGAGCAATTAAGTTTTCTGTAAGGCTCATAATATCTTGATAATCAGCATAAGCCTCATACAGTTCAATCATTGTAAATTCAGGATTATGACGAGTAGATACACCTTCGTTACGGAACACACGTCCAATTTCATAAACTTTTTCTAAACCACCGACAATCAGGCGCTTTAAGTGAAGTTCGATTGCAATACGCATATATAATTCCATATCTAATGCATTATGGTGTGTAATGAACGGACGAGCAGATGCCCCACCTGCAATAGCATGCATCATAGGCGTTTCTACTTCAAGGTACCCCTTAGAATCAAGGTATCTTCTCATTGATTGAATGATCAAACTACGAGTAATGAATGTGTGTCTGCTTTCTTGACTCATAATAAGGTCAACATAACGTTGACGATAGCGCTGTTCAACGTCCTTCAGGCCGTGGAATTTATCAGGCAGTGGTCGTAATGACTTTGTTAAAAGCTGAAAGTCTTCTACCTTTACAGAAAGCTCTCCTACTTGTGTCTTAAACAATGTACCAGTTACACCAACAATATCTCCTAAATCAGCAATATTAAAGATTTCATATTGCTCTTCACCCACAGTATCTTGACGAACATATATTTGCATTTGTCCCTTTAGGTCTTGGATATGTGCAAAGCCAGCTTTACCTTTTCCACGCTTTGTCATGATACGTCCAGCAATCGTTACTGCAATATTTTTATTTGCGAGTTCTTCTTTTTCCATTTCTCCGTACTGACTAATAAACTCTTGGGAGAAACCAGAACGTTCAAATCTCTTTCCGAATGGATCGAGACCTTTTTCTTGAAGAGAAGCTAGCTTTTCTCTTCTAACTTGCAATTGGTCATTAAGTTCCTCATGACTCATTTTTATCAACTCCATTTTCCTTCTTGTATCTATCAAACATCAATTGCTTGAATTTATGTAATAACACCATCTTATAAGCATACTATATTATTTTACACAAAGTGAGAAAAACAGACATTAAAAAAGTAAAATAAAATAAAAACTGCCAGCATCAACTGGCAGTTTGCATAATCAAAGGTATTATATTGAATGTTCGCTTAGAAGTCAAACCTTAACCTACTTGAGATTCCATCGCTTCTTTTTCTTCTGCTTCTACAACTAAAGCCGTTAATAAAGTAACGAGGTCCACACGTGTATTACACTCATTTATCCCATTACGTACCTTCGCATTTCCTTTAATGCCTTTTAAATACCAAGCTGCATGCTTACGCATTTCACGGACAGCTACATATTCCCCTTTAAGAGCGATCAGACGATCTAGGTGAAGAATGCACACATCAATTTTTTCACGAACGGTTGGCTCACCCATGAGCTCCCCTGATTCAAGGTATTTAACCGTACGGTAGATCATCCAAGGGTTCCCTAGAGCTGCACGACCGATCATTACTCCATCACAGCCGGTTTCTTCTAGCATACGCTTTGCATCTTGAGGAGTCGTTACATCCCCATTACCGATTAAAGGAATGCCGATTGATTGCTTAACTTCACGTATAATATCCCAGTTTGCTTTTCCTTCGTACATTTGGACACGAGTACGACCATGTAAAGAAACTGCCTTACCGCCAGCTCGTTCAACGGCCTGGGCATTCTTAACAGCATAAATATGATCTTCATCCCAGCCCATACGCATTTTTACTGTAACCGGCTTTTTCACAACATCCGTAACCGCAGAAACCATCTCATAAATTTTATTAGGATCTAAAAGCCACTTTGCTCCTGCATCACATTTTGTGATTTTTGGAACCGGACATCCCATATTAATATCAATAATATCCGCATTAGTGTTTTCATCAACGAACTTAGCAGCTTGGACTAATGTATCTTTCTCACCGCCAAAGATTTGCAAGCTCAATGGCTTCTCTCTCTCATCGATGTAAAGCATATTCATTGTTTTTTCGTTTTTCAAAATAATTCCTTTATCACTAACCATCTCCGCACAAACTAAACCTGCACCAAACTCTTTTACCGTTAAACGGAAAGCAGCGTTACATATTCCGGCCATTGGAGCTAACACTACTTGATTTTTCATTTCAATATCACCAATTTTAAGCATGTTACCCCTCCAACTTAAATAATATATTTATTCATCCACCTCTTGTGGCATTAAATCCTTTATAGAAACTTTCAGTGCTTGAGCCGCTGTTTCCACTAAATGATCTGAAGGCATTCGATTTCCTCGTTCTATTTCGCCCAACACTGAAACAGAAACACCGATTTCCTTAGCAAACCCTTCTTGTGTATAACCCTTTAGTTTTCGAAAAGCGCGAATACGTCTTCCCCATTTTTCTGCTTCCATATTCGTACCCCTTCTTTTTCAGCGTTCATATTAAAATAGTCCTCTATCGACTTCTCCTGATTAGGTATGATGATCGAAGAATCTATCTCAAGTAATGGCGCAAGAACAAAGGCGCGTTCCTGCATTCTTGGATGTGGAACAATAAGGTTCTCTGCTTCAATATTTTCTTGATTGTAGAGCAAAATGTCAAGGTCTATTATTCTTGGACCCCATTTAAATTCCCTTTTTCTCCCTAAATCCTTTTCAATACGAAGGCATATTTCTAATAATTCATACGGTGTAAGTGTTGTTCTAATCAAGATTACCATATTTAAAAAGTCATCTTGTTCCGTATATCCAACCGGAACAGTATCATAAATAGAGGAGCATTTTACCAACTGAATTTCGTTCTCCTCTTTTAAATAATGGATTGCATCTACTAGGTTTTTATATCGGTCCCCCATATTTGTACCTAAGGCAACATAGGCCAAGTTATTCAATTTGATCTACTCCTCATTATTTCAACTGCGACTGATTCGTAATGTCCTTGAATCGGTGGATCAGGCTTGATTACCTTTACCGTTACAGAATGGGCTTTAGAATATTCTCTTAAAACACGTGAAGCAATTTCCTCAGCAACTGATTCTACTAGCTTAAATGGTTCACCTTCCACAATGTCTTTACACAGTTGGTAGAGCTCACCATAGTTAATAGATTCATTCAAGTTATCACTTTGGCCCGCCTTCTTCAAATCCACTTCAACAACAAGATCAACCATAAATCTCTGTCCTAATCGATTCTCTTCTGGGAATACACCATGAAAACCATAAAATTGCATACGGTTAACGTAAATTTTATCCATCATATTCTCCTTTCCCCATCATCGCATCCATCATTTTTGCCATTCGACTAATTTCCTTCACATCGTGAACTCTAACGATTTGGCATCCCTGTTGAATACCGTAACATACAGTTGCTCCGGTTCCTTCCATTCGTTCATGAACAGGTAAGTCTAATACAGCACCTATCATTGATTTACGAGAGGTTCCGAGAAGAACGGGGTAACCGATCGCCACAAGCTTATGTAGATGTCTCATCATTTCCAAGTTTAACTTTACATTCTTTGCAAAACCAATGCCGGGATCTAATATAATTTGTTCATCACTCACACCAGCTTCCTTCACTAGTGTTATGCTTTCATATAAATCATTCATAACATCCCTGAAAAAAGACTGATAGTTCCGATCCTCCCGGTTATGCATTAAAATAATTGGTGCCTTTGTTTCAGCCGCTACCTGTTTCATATTCGCGTCAGCCTTAGCACCCCATACATCATTAATAATATGAGCTCCAGCAGCCAGTGCCTCTCTAGCAACATCTGCTTTATATGTATCGATGGATATAGGAACATCAACCGCTTTTGATATAGCTTTTATAACAGGAACCACACGTTCAATTTCTTCTTCTGCAGGTATAAATCTCGCCCCAGGCCTTGTGGACTCCCCACCGATATCAATAATATCTGCTCCTTCTTCCACCATCTCAATCGCTCGTTTGACCGCTTCATCAATTCTATTAAAGCTTCCACCATCTGAAAAAGAATCAGGGGTAGCATTTAAGATTCCCATGATGATTGTTTTCTTCTCAAAATCTAATATATATGGTCCGGCAGTAATCAATTGATTGCCCCCTTTGTTAATTTATTTCCCTTCTACTCCAAAGACTATTTGAATGCAAACGATACTCTTTGTGCAGCACTTGAAAAAACTCACCCCTTACACCTGGAAATACAAGTGAATCTACTTTCGAAATCGCGACAATCTCTTGAATCGAGTTTGTAACAAATATCTCAGTAGCTGTATTAAGTACATCTGGTTTATAGAAACCTTCCTTAACCTGTATTCCCCTTTTACTAGCAAGTTCTTTTATAAATGATCGGGTGATTCCATTTAATATCCCTGTACCTAGGTCAGGGGTAAACAATTGGTTATCTATTACCCAGAAAATATTTGAGACAATTCCTTCTGCAATACATCCATCTTTTGTTAGAAAGATCCCTTCCACATCTGTCCGATTTCCTATTTCTTTTTTTGCCAATAGATTATTCATATAATGATGAGACTTTAAACGTAAGGGACCTTCCGGAGTATTACGACTGACCTTCAGAAACTGAGCTTCCTTCTCTGTCGGACCACCAGCTTCAGGGAGAGGCTTTACAAACATCATTACATTGGCATGTTCATACGGCTCTACTGGTAAACCGACCGCTCCGACACCTGCTGATACGTTTAGTCGTATATAAGCATTGGCCAACTTGTTTTTTTCCAATAGAAGCTTGAGGGCTTGAATCACTTCGTCTTTATTTAGGCTCTTATGAATTCCAATCATCGCTAAACTGCTATTTAGCCGCTCAAGATGATCTACTAATAAAAAGGGATGACCTTCATATACACGAAATGTTTCAAATAGTCCCATTCCATAAAGGAAACCATGGTCAAAGGGGGAGATTCTTGCCTGGTCTTCCTTGATAATTTCTCCGTTCATATACAAATACATCATGATCCCTCATACTCTGGAGACAGTTCCATTTTGTAAAACGAAACAAAATTCTGAAGCAATTGTTTCCCTGCGGTAGTCATAATGGACTCTGGATGGAATTGAACCCCCTCTATCGGAAGCTCCTTATGCCTGATCGCCATGATTTCTCCTTCTTTTGTCCAAGCAGATATTTCAAAACATTCTGGTAGCGTTTCTCTCTTTACAATTAAGGAATGGTACCTTGTTGCAGGAAAAGGGTTTGGTAACCCTTCAAAGATTGTTTTTCCATCATGATACATTAGAGAGGTCTTGCCATGCATTAACCGCTCTGCTTGCACAACATCTCCCCCGAATACTTGTGCGATCGACTGATGACCTAGGCATACACCAAAAATAGGAATCTTCCCTGCAAATTCCTCTATCGCCCTTAATGATATCCCTGCTTCATTCGGGCTACACGGGCCCGGTGAAACCATAAGAAAGTTTGGACCTAACTCTTGAATGTCTTTAATACTTATGGCGTCATTTCGCTTAACTTCCAAAGTCTCACCAAGTTCACCTAAGTACTGAACAAGATTAAAAGTAAATGAGTCATAATTATCTATCATTAAAATCAATGGAATTCACCTTTTTCCGCCAGTTCTTTTGCTCTCCATAGAGCCATTGCCTTTTTCAAAGATTCTTTATATTCATGCTTAGGATTGGAATCAATGACAATTCCCGCTCCCGCTTGAACAAAAGCTTGTCCGTCTTTTACTAACATTGTGCGAATGACAATATTAATTTCCATGTCATCATTAAAACCAATCCAACCCATAGAACCTGTGTAAATTCCACGCTGAACCGGCTCGAGCTCTTCAATAATTTCCATTGTTCGAACCTTAGGAGCCCCTGTAATTGTACCACCAGGAAAGGCAGCATCAATCAAATCAAAGGATGTTTGATCTGGTCGTATGACTCCTCTAACATTCGAGACAATATGCATAACATGCGAATATCTTTCAATTACCATAAATTCGTTTACTTCAACCGTTCCGTACTCACAAACTCTTCCTAAATCATTTCGTTCTAAATCAACGAGCATCACATGCTCTGCTCTCTCTTTTTCATTTTCGATGAGTTCCTTAGCAAGTCTTAGATCTTCTTCTTCATTCTCTCCTCGAGAACGGGTCCCAGCAATTGGCCTGGTACTAACCTCTTTACCATGCTTTTTAACAAGGAGCTCGGGAGACCCACCTACAATCTGAAACTCAGGTGTATGTAAATAACTCATATACGGTGACGGATTCAATTGTCTGAGCTGATCGTATACATTCACCGCTGGAATAGATATCGCTTTTGCTTGGCGGACAGATAAATTTACTTGAAAGATGTCACCTTGTGCAATGTATTCTTGAATTCTTTCTACCGCTTTCATAAACTGTTCGTCGTTCATGGATACATGAAGCTCATCATTATCAAAAGTGATTCTTTCTTGTTCGAACTTCACTATTGGGCCTGTCCACTTTGACTCCCACTCTTTGAGAGCATCCGTATTTTCATATCCCTTTTCTTGAATCTCCAAGAGCCAGAGTGTTTCCTCTTCATGATCAAATACAAACCATTCATTAAATAGGAAAAAATAAACCTCCGGCATTTCCAAATCATCCGATGAAAATTTAGGCAGTTTCTCTATATAGCGCACATAATCATAGCTGATATAACCTATAAGGCCTCCTTGAAAATCCGGAAGTCCTACCTGACGCTCAAGCTTATATTGAGCCATATATTCTTTCATTAAATGAAGAGGATTTCCTTGTTGTTCCTGCTTATTTCCCTTTTCAACAATTGTTAGTTTGTTATTTTTCCCTATAAAGATTGTTTCTGGCCCAAAAGCAGCAATATTGTATCGTCCACCTCGGCCACTTTCTAACAACACATGGTGTTGATATGACCCAGAAAGCTCTCTGTACTTGTGGTAAAACCTTTCTTTATCAAAAGGTATCTGTTTGCTATTTAATGTTAATATTTTCAAAAAAGGTTCTCCCCTTTAAAAAAGTGAAAATAAAAATTCCATTTTCTTATTTTACTATGTGCCACAGAAAAGCGGAAGCGCCCGTCTAGCAACGTATGGACTGGAGAGCTTCGACTGAGATAAAGGAAACACGAAGAGCGTAGCGATTCGATGTTGACTTATCGTAGGGAGAAGATCGAAGTACACTAGTTGCTGGGCGCTAGAGCTAGACAATTTTCAAAGTTCAATAATATTTTCACCTTATTACTAAATAAAAACAACAGCCCTAGGGACTGTTGCTTATGTTTTGATTAATCTTCGAATTGATATAATGGAGTACTTAGGTAACGTTCTCCGTTACTTGGAATAATTGCCAGTACTTTCTTACCTGCTCCAAGCTCTTTTGCTACCTTCAATGCAGCACAGATAGCTGCCCCAGAAGAGATCCCTCCAAGAATTCCTTCTTCCTTTGCTGCACGACGTGCATATTCGAAAGCTTGGTCATTAGAGATTTGAATCACTTCGTCGTAGACCTTTGTATCAAGAATATCAGGAACAAAACCTGCACCGATCCCTTGAATTTTGTGTGGACCTGGCTTACCACCAGATAATACAGGTGAATCAACCGGTTCAACCGCATATATTTTAACATTGTCAAAATTTTGCTTAAGAACTTGACCTGCACCTGTAATCGTTCCACCCGTACCGATCCCTGCAACGAACGCATCAAGACCTTCACTCATTTGCTCAACAATTTCCTTACCTGTCGTTCTTCTATGAACTTCAGGGTTAGATACGTTTTTAAATTGTTGTGGCATAAAGTAGCCATTTTCTTTTGCAAGTTCTTCCGCTTTACGAATAGCTCCACCCATTCCTTCTGGACCAGGTGTTAAAACAAGCTCTGCTCCGTATGCACGAAGAAGGTTACGTCTTTCCATACTCATCGTTTCAGGCATAACTAGAATAGCTCTATACCCTTTTGCTGCAGCAACCATAGCAAGACCAATTCCCGTGTTACCACTCGTTGGCTCAACAATCGTATCTCCAGCTTTAAGTTCTCCACTCTCTTCAGCTGACTCAATCATTGCAAGAGCAATACGGTCTTTTACTGAGCTTCCTGGATTCATATATTCAAGCTTTAAATATACATCTGCACTACCTTCTTCAACAAGGCGATTAAGCTTTACAATCGGCGTTTGTCCGACTAGTTCTGAAATAGAGTTTGCTACACGTACCATCAACAACCACTCCTTATTCCGACTAATTTTATTGGTTTAATTTAATTTATATCATAAATTTGCCAAGTGTCAATCTTTTTACACAAAACTCTACTGATATTTCAAGTAAAAAATCGTTCTAATGAACTATCCTAGTTCTGTTCGTAAAACCAATCAACCTTAGCCTCCTCCCAAAAGTCACGCGCCGTTGCGGTTACATCCATTTGTTCTAAGGCTATTTGTCTTCGAATACTGTCTTTCACATCTTTATACTCAAACGTTCTTCCTTTTATTTGATCGTGGAGCATAACAATAGAAAAACCATTATCTGTTTTAATCGGACCTGTCCACTCGTTTTCCTTCAACGTCTTGACAGCTGCTAAATAATCTCGGGCATACTGATCCATTTCTTCACTAACATAACCAATATCGCCCCCTTGATTTGCACTGAATTCATCAATGGAGCGTTCCATTGCTAAAGCCTCAAAACTTGTACCTTGTTCAAGTTCCTCTAGTGCCTTTGTTGCTTCTTCTTCCGTCTCTACAATGATATGAGAAAGGTGGTAAGCCGTTGGAATTTCGTACAGGCTAGAATTTTCTTCATAAAACTTTTTTAGATCCTCTTCTTCCACTACCACATCTTTTGTCAGAAGCTCATCAAGCATGATGCTATATTGAATTTGCTGTCTCCACTTCTCTTCATCTAAGTTCTCATTAGATCCTGAACCGTACATGGTTTTCACTAGGAGAAGCTCCCTATCTACTGCTTTTTTTGAAATTGAGATATCATATTTATTAGCTAATTGAGCGATTGCTTTTTGATCAATCATCTCACTCAATACATCGCGACCATAACGGACTTCCATTTCCCCAAGCCATTCCTGTCTTGTTATTGTCTCATTCCCTATCGTTGCCACTACCTCTTTACTACCGCCGTTATCCCGTGATAAGAAAAAAATAATGGTTGCACAATTAAGCAAGACAAGGCCGACAACTAAAGACTTTACATACCTTTTATCCACCATTTCTCCCCCAGGTTTTTATTAAAATTTTGCCTGTTCCTTTAGGCTCTCTAATTCTTCTTTCGTAAATTGATATTTTTCATTACAGAAGTGGCATTGAGCTTCAGCTTGCCCATCTGTGACAATCATATCTTCTATTTCCTCTTTACCTAAAGAAATGATTCCATTAGAGAATTTCTCCTTTGAACATGTACATGAGAAAGTAACAGGTAATGTTTCGAGGATTTTTACGTTTTCTTTACCTAGTAGCTCATTTAGTACTTGTTCAGGAGTGAGGCCCTTTTCAATCATCTTAGAGATGGGTTCAATGGTTTTTAAGCGATTTTCTATTTCCGTAATGGTTTTATCTTCGGTTCCAGGCATCAACTGAATAATAAATCCACCTGCAGCAAGAATACTATTATCTGGATTTACTAAGACACCCACTCCCACAGATGAAGGAACTTGTTCTGAAGTGACAAAGTAATAAGTAAAATCCTCACCCAGTTCTCCTGAGATAAGAGGTACTTGACCTGTAAAGTTCTCACGTAGTCCAATATCTTTAACAACCGATAAAAAACCATCTGTTCCAACTGCTCTCCGCACATCCAGCTTTCCATGTTCATTCAAATCAAAATGAGTTTGAGGATTGGTTACATATCCGCGTACTTCCCCTTTTGCATTTGTATCAATTAAAATCGGACCAAGAGGACCCCCACCATTTATCCTTATAGTGATTTTTTCTTCACCTTTTAACATAGCCCCCATCATAACACCTGCAGTCATAGCTCTCCCTAAGGCAGCTGATGCAGTCGGCCATGTATAATGACGTCTTTGTGCCTCTCCTACTGTTTCTGTACTCCTAGTCGCGTAGGCACGAACTTGCCCATCATATGCAAGAGCTTTTATTAAATAGTCACTCATTTGTTTACCCCTTTCAGTCATACAAAGCTGTTATCTTACTTTATCGTTTCCAAATTTCTTTTATAAATTATCTGAAGGCCCTTTAATGTTAAAAATGGATCAACAATGTCAATAATATTAGATTCTTGTGCAATAAGGTTTGATAATCCCCCTGTAGCAA
Source organism: Robertmurraya sp. (assembly GCF_036676585.1). Classification (NCBI taxonomy): domain Bacteria; kingdom Bacillati; phylum Bacillota; class Bacilli; order Caryophanales; family Bacillaceae; genus Robertmurraya; species Robertmurraya sp. The sequence continues at coordinate 27,320 of NZ_JAKFCQ010000187.1, read as the reverse complement.
TAACAGTAGTCTTTTCTTTACTTTGATCCTTCATGCGTTTGACAATTCCTTCAACCTGGCCTACATAGCCATAAAGAATCCCCGCTTGCATAGCAGCAACCGTGTTTTTCCCCACAACTCCATCTGGACGAGCAATTTCTATCCTCGGCAGCTTGGCAGCCCGTGTATAAAGAGCTTCTGTTGAAATATTAATACCAGGAGCAATGGCTCCCCCCATGTATTGCTTATGTTCATCTATGTAACAATAGGTTGTTGCCGTACCAAAATCAACAATGATCAGTGGACTTCCATATTCATGGATAGCAGCTACCGCATTAACTATCCGGTCCGCTCCGACTTCTCTTGGGTTTTCATACTTTATATTTAACCCGGTTTTGATTCCTGGCCCCACAACTAAAGGCTTTATATGGAAATACTTTTGGCACATACGTTCTAATGAGAACATGATGGGCGGTACAACGGAAGAGATAATGATTCCGTCTATATCGGAAAAAGAAAGATTGGCATGAGTAAACAGATTCTTAATAATCATTCCAAATTCATCTTCTGTTTTTGAACGGTTTGTTTCTATTCTCCAATGATGTTTTAATTCCTCACGATCATATACACCTAACACAATATTGGTATTACCCACGTCAAATACAAATATCAAACGTCTCACCACTTTATTAAAATTTCTTAACCTTTAGTTTCATTCTGCCAACATCATACCATAACTATCCAACGCAAGCATAGAAAAGAGGCACTCAGTAAAAGAGTACCTCTTAAGATTTATTATTCTTTTTTACTTCTTAAATCAGGTAGTGTGCTTTCATTTGAAGATGGCTCATCTAATGACGATTCTTCTTCCTTCTTACCACCGATGTTCACTTTCACATCATCTACCACTGATGTTGTAGGATTTGTAGTTACACCTTCATCACTAGATGGTCGATCAGGAAGTGTTCCTTTTTCAACTAGGTGCTTAATTTGCTCAGCATCTAGAGTTTCTACTTCAAGAAGTGTATTTGCTATCAAATCAAGTTTATCTCGATTTTCAGTAAGAACCTTTTTCGCTTTAGCGTAACACTCTTTAATAATGGTTTGGATCTCTAAATCGATTTCATACGCAATCTTATCTGAATAGTTTTGTTCATTATGAATGTCTCGCCCTAAGAACACTTGACCACCAGAAGTTTGACCAAATTGTAATGGACCTAACTTATCACTCATTCCGAATTCCGTAACCATTCGGCGGGCAATGCCTGTTGCACGTTGGAAGTCATTATGCGCTCCTGTACTTACTTCACCGAAGACGATTTCCTCAGCAACACGTCCTCCAAGTAAGCCAACAATTTTATCAAGCAACTCAGGTTTTGTCATGAAGTAACGATCTTCTTTTGGAAGCATTACCGCATAACCACCTGCTTGCCCACGAGGGACAATCGTTACCTTATGCACCATTTCTGCTTCCTCTAACACCACACCAATAACTGTATGGCCTGCTTCATGGAAAGCAACAATATTGCGTTCTTTCTTAGATATGACGCGGCTCTTTTTCGCAGGTCCCGCAATGACACGGTCTGTCGCTTCATCAATATCTGTCATATCAACTTTTTTCTTACTTCGTCGAGCTGCAACTAATGCTGCTTCATTCAATAAGTTTTCAAGATCTGCTCCAGAAAACCCTGGAGTACGAGCTGCAATAGCTTTTAAGTTTACTGATTCATCAAGCGGTTTGTTTCGTGCATGTACTTTTAATACCGCTTCACGGCCTTTAACATCCGGACGATCAACAGTAATTTGACGGTCAAAACGTCCAGGACGAAGCAAGGCAGGGTCTAGAATATCCGGACGGTTTGTTGCAGCAACAATAATGATTCCTTCGTTCGCTCCGAACCCATCCATCTCTACAAGCAATTGATTTAGCGTTTGTTCACGCTCATCGTGTCCACCGCCAAGACCGGCACCACGCTGACGTCCAACTGCATCAATTTCGTCAATAAAGATAATACAAGGTGCATTCTTCTTTGCATTTTCGAATAAGTCACGTACACGCGATGCCCCTACCCCAACAAACATCTCAACAAAGTCAGATCCACTGATTGAGAAGAACGGCACACCCGCTTCACCAGCGGCCGCACGGGCTAATAGTGTTTTACCGGTACCTGGAGGTCCTACCAAAAGTACCCCTTTTGGAATACGCGCACCTAATTCTGCAAATTTACGAGGATCCTTTAAAAATTCAACAACTTCAACGAGCTCTTGCTTCTCTTCATCAGCACCAGCTACATCTTTGAAACGAACCTTCTTCTTGTCGTCATTGTAAAGCTTCGCCTTGCTCTTTCCAAAATTCATGACACGGCTTCCACCGCCTTGTGCCTGATTTAAAAGGAAGAAGAACAAAATAAAGATAATGACAAACGGAATAATAGAAGTAAAGAAAGTTACCCAACCACTTGTTTCCTTCGCTGGAAGCACATCCACAGTAGGGTCTGCCTGCTCAATCCTTTGTAATAGACTTTCACTGTTCCATACATAAGTAATAAATGATTTTCCTTCTTCAGCACCTTCAAGTGTCCCACGAACTTCATAAACTCCTCTTTCTGGCTGTACTGAGATGGACTCCACCTGCTTAGCTTCAAGATGGTCTACGAATTTACTATAAGATATATTTTCGGTTGGTTCATTATTACCATTAAAAAAGCTAACCACACCAATAATCACTAGAAAAATTAATAAATAAAAGATGGTATTACGAAAAATCCGATTCATCCCTTACCTCCTCCCACGGGTAACCAAACTATAGTAAATAGTAACATAGAAAATTGTTCCAGTATATGAATATGCCTATGTAATATGCATACTATACTAATTCTTTTGTCGTACGCTTACTCGTTATTTGTCGTATAAACTTCCGGCTTTAAAACCCCAATGTAAGGTAAATTACGGTATTTCTCTGCATAATCGAGACCATAACCTACGACAAACTCATCAGGAACGATAAATCCAACATAATCTGCCGCTATATCAGCCTTACGACCAGTTGGTTTATCTAATAAAGTGACAATATTAATTGACTTTGCTTTACGGTAACGGAAAAGCTCAACAAGATAGCTAAGTGTTAACCCACTATCAATGATGTCTTCGATTATTAATATATCTCTACCCTCTACTGAAGTATCTAAATCCTTCAAAATTTTCACTTCACCAGAAGAGACTGTTGAATTCCCGTAACTTGACACATCCATAAAATCCATTTCAAGGTATGTATCCATTCGTTTTAAAAGGTCTGCCATAAAAGGCATCGCACCCTTAAGTACGCCAATTGCTAACGGAAACTTATCACTATAATCTTGTGATAGTTTTGCCCCCAACTCCTTGATTTTCTCCTGAATTTCTTCTTCAGAAAATAAAACTTTTTCAATGTCATTTTTCATCATGATTTGCTTGTGCCCCCTAGAAGATCATTGCTTGTTATATTGTAAAAGTATGTATTTCTTTTCATCAGCTTGAACGAAAGAAGATGTATCTGATTTCTTTATTCCGGGAATCCAAATGATATGATCATTTGAGTCTGTAACAATAGGCCACCTATTTCTCTCAATAATGGGTAGCTTCAGATCAATAAAGATATCTTTAATCTTTTTTGTTCCTTTCATCCCTTTCACTCTCATTCGGTCTCCCTCTCTCCTTGTTCTGACCTTCAGCGGAAGATTACTGTAGGTTAAAGGAAGTAGAAGCTGATTAATGTTAGTATATTCTATTTCTTTATCAACATATTCCCAAGTAATGAAATCCCCTGTTGGTAATAATGTTTTTCCAACCGTTAATTCAATCTCAAAGGATACATCCTTTGGTAGGGAATGTTGAAATTCCAATTGCAACTCTCCATACGAACGATTCACCTTTAATTTTTCAGGTAAATCAATTACACCGGAGGGCTGAGGATTGTTGATAAGAGAAAAGATCTGTTCAATATGAACAGCAGAAAGGGAAGCTGGTTGATGCTTATAAAGATAGTTTAATATTAGTTTAATCACTCTTCTTTGTAAAGGCATTGGCATTGAGCATAGTGTTTGAATGTCAACAACAATTTTTTCGTCACTTTGAAATTTCATGACCTTTGTTAATTGCTGGTTTGCCAGGCCCTCCAAAAATCGCTCTGATTCTTCCATTTCCTCACTAAACCTTTGAAAATGCTCATGTACCCTAGGGTTTTCAGCTTTCAAAAAAGGAAGGATGGTGTGGCGAAATCGATTTCTACTATATTTGTCACTTTTATTACTAGGGTCTCTTCTTGGATCTAGCATATTCCTTTGGCAGTATTCTTCTATTTCTTGTTTAGAGACGCAAAGAAAAGGTCTTAGAAGTGTCCCACTATCAAATGGTCTTGAAAAAGGAATACCGACTCTAGCTTTTCCTGAACTTCCTCTTGTTAACCTCATAATTACCGTTTCCATTTGGTCATCCCCGTGATGTCCGAGCATCAAATAGCGAAGGTTTTCCCTTCTCATCGTTTCTTGAAAAAAAGAGTATCTGCATTCTCTAGCAGCTACCTGGGAGCTTAACCCTGTTTCTTCTATGTACAATGGTACATTTATAGAACGAACCGTTACAGGAATGTTCCTTTCTTCACAAAAGGACTGAACAAACCTTGCTTCACGCTCGGACTCACCTCCTCTAAACATATGATCGACATGTGCAACAAAAAGTTTTAGTTGGTACCGCTCTTGACGTCTCCATAGGAAATGTAGAAGTGCGAGGGAATCTGGGCCTCCCGATACACCTACTAAAATGCTAGCTCCCATTAAGTTTATTTGTTTTCGTGTTAGAAAAGCTTCTACTTTCTGTTCAAGCATGAGATTCTTCCTTACTTCATTGTCTTATCATTAGCTTACCATGTTCTATACATTCCTTCAAAAACTAAGGGATTAATTTATCACTTTTTTATAACTGTCCATATATATAAAGGAAATAAAGAAAGGACAGTGTTGTTACAATGAGCATGGTTTCTAGCGCATGCCTTTTCTTTTTCTTTTTTACAATGATTTGACGACTTTGACCCGTTTGATTTTGCACCTGACTTCTTTGCTGCTGCACAGCTGGTTTGGAGCGTTGCTTTTGTGATTGTACATTTGCAGCCTTGGGTGTATTGGGCTGAGCAGGAGCATGATTGCCTTCAATTATTGCTTTTCTCATGTCCATAGCTGTTTGGTATTTCCCTTGAAGGGCATGAATGATCACTTGCTCAAATTTTAGTAATTCAGACTTTTGTCTAATCATCACCTGTAGCTGATTAAGACCACCTGAAGTTTTCTGGAACCGTTTGGGGTAGGCTGTATTGATCATAATCATGGCAACTGCAAACAAATCGTAAGCTGGATCTGCTTTTCTTGAACCAAGTCCCCAATATCCCCTATCATAAAACTCAGTGAATTCCTTGATTGCTCTACCTTGAATGGTTGTACCTCCAACATCAATACAACGAATTTTCGATGGTGGTCCTGTAACGATTAAATTTTCTGGCTTTAAGTCACCAAAAGTCCACCCATTGATATGCAATAAATGGAGATCGGAGAGTAACTGCAGCACGAGAACTTCAATCCATACTGACCCCTTCTGTTGTATAAACGTTAAAAAATCTGGCCCTTTAATATATTCCATTGCATAAAAGGATACCTTTCCTGACGGCCTTATCCAATCATCCACATCAACCAAAGAAGGCCCTAGGGTTGACCCTTGGACCTTCGCAAAGGATTTGAGGACATTGACCTCAGAAGTAATTGACATGCCATTATGACTCAACTTTAATGCTACATACTGATTTAAGTATTGAGCAAGATAAACAATTCCGTTTGCTCCATACCCAAGCTCCTTGACAATTACATATCTATTCTTATGCCATTTCCCTTCAACAATTGTTCCTGCTGTTATATTAGACAGATTCTTCAAAGTATTGTTCATCATCACGAGAAAGTAGGCTCCTTAACGAACGTTTTTTCTTAAAGGATGACAGTGCTTCACGAAGTGCGGGACCAGTAGGTGTAATTCCTCCTGTTGTAAGTTTTGAGAAAATACTAGTTAATGATTCTAATCTCGGGGTCCAATCTAGCAATTTTTCGACATCATTCTTTTTCCCGGGAAATACAAAAACGGAAAAATGATTGTCACCTGACCTAGCATTAAGGCTTAACGATAGATCTAATAAAGCCTCTTTAACCGTTGGAAGCTTATGTTTCATACTTGCGCTTGTATCGACAAGAATCAACACTTCTAGCTCTACCTTTTCTCCAAGCTCATCGACAACCTCCATTACTTCGCCTCGTTTTTCAGGAGGTAGGTCCTCTACAGTCTGTGAACCACCTAGGATTTGCTGTAATTCCTTGTTTACCACTCCTTGAAGGGTTTGTGTCATTGCCTTTCTTGTAACCATTTGTACGGTTTGAGAAAGCTGCTGTGCATAGACTACTTGGCTTACTCCCCCACCAGATAATGCGATATTCTCAATTTCTCTTAATCCTTGATCATCAATAACATCCTGTTCCATCACTCCTATAACATTCACAGTGATCCCTTGTTCTTTTGCTAGAGCTGAAACAGCAATTGGGTCCTCTCCTTGGTTTGAGCATCCATCAGTTATCAAAAGAATTTGTTTTAATGTGCCAGCTTTCATTCGATTCCCCTCCACGTCTAAATGTTGATAACATTTTCGACTAGTTGGAGAGGAAATATACATATATTTTCTCTTTACTGTATAAAATAACTAGTTTGCTTTTTGTCGATATTTATTAATCGGTATAGAAGACCACTTCGGAGTATTATGTTTAATCTTTGAAACAACGACTGTCATATCATCCTCAATATGCCCAGAACGAGAGCGAATCACCTCTTCCATAATTAAATCCGCCACCTCTTGTGGATCATCTGTTACTAACTCTCCGATTTTTCGTTTCATCCATAGTTCGTAGTTCTCTACATGCTTAGGCCCTTCAAACACTCCATCACTCATCATGATAAGGAGATCACCAGCCTTTAACTGTTCACTTACCACATCCACATCAAACTCCTGAATAATACCCATCGGGAGATTACTCGCTTGGACTTTAATAACCGCATTACCCCTCTTAATAAAACTAGGTGTTGAACCAATTTTCAAGAATTTTACTGCGGCATTTTGAAGATCAATCATTGCTAAATCTAAGGTCGAGAAAATTTCATCCGTTGTACGCAGAGATAAGACGGAATTGACTGACTTAATAGCCACCTTCTCCTCTATCCCTGATTGTAGAATTTTCTGTAGAAGTTGAAGAGTTTCCTGGCTTTCGATATGGGCTCTTTCCCCATTTCCCATTCCATCGCTAATGGCAACAGCGTGCTTACCACCACCAAGCTCAATCGTTGAATAACTATCACCTGATACAAAGCCCCCATCTTTTGCCGCATGGGCAACCCCTGTGTCAATTGTAAAAGCTTTCGCCGAACGGAACGTTACATGACAATAGCCATTTGGATAGGAGGCACACTCTTCTGCATTTACAACAATGTTTTCCCCTAATATGTCTGAAAGCATAGGTGCTATGAGCTTTTCACACTCTCCATGTCCATTGCAATATGGAATGGTTATATCTATATCAACATTTCCTTGTTCAAGGCTGTAGATCTCAACATGTTCAATATGAACACCATACTCTCGTAATGCTTCTAGAATAAGCTCTTCTTGCTTATAATGATTATCTCTTTCCCTTTGAATCTCCTTTGCAAAGTTCCCCATTACTGTTGAAACACCCAGAAGTTGGTCAGCTACAAGCCTTCTACTTTCCTGCACTTGTTTCTTCAGCTTTTGATTCGCTTGATAGAAGGTTAGCTCCTGTTGAATTGCATCAACTACCTTTTTGGACTTTGTGCAATGTTTCTCCCAGTCTCGTGAAAGCTTTAATGGCACAACACCAGAGTTGTGATCCATTTCATTCATAATATCCTTCATATATTCATAAGTTGTATTAAAGTTTCTGGACCAGCAATTTTCCTTTTTAAAGCAAGTTTGACAGGTCTTTTCTGTTACGTTTCCAAGGAAAAAGTCAAGTTCCCTATCTTTGTCTATTTCTCCACTTTCATCTAATGATGAAAAACTGTCTGACAGAGCTTGAAAGACAGAAGAGAATTGTTCCACTCTTTGTGCAGTTACATCCCTCATTTTTCTCATATACTGCTGTTGCTCAGCAGAATACTCAGGTGTTCCAGGGATATGCTTGGCTAGTTTAGATGTTAGTGCTTGAGGTGTCAGGAAAAATAACAGAATCGCAGCAGATGTTTCTAAGACGGTTTTGTAAAGAGAGCCACCACCCTCTCCGTACATACCAATCAATAAAGTTGCTATTAATAGCCCAACGGCTACCCCTACTTTTTTTCCTTCTTTTAAAAGCCCTCCTAACAGCCCCGAAAAGGCTAATAAACTCATATGATAGAAACTAGTAATGTTCGCCAGACTGAATATTAATCCCGTCACAACTCCGACAGTAGAACCTACGGTTGCCCCTGCAACAAAGGAGAATACCAATACTAAATACCTTGACATAATATGTTCAATAGATAAATCATACAATGACCAACCAATGGTTCCTGTCATAATAGATGCAAGCATAATAATAAGACATACGATTTCTTCGGTTTTTAAAGTTTGTCTTCTTTTACTTATTGAAAGAAGAGGGATACTCTGAAGGAAAATCAGGGTGAGTATGAAGCCAAGGCTGGCCTCAACCCCTGCCATCATTCCATCGTAAAGTGATACATTGCCTGTTGTTAGATAGCTTTTTCCAATCTCACTAATACCCAAAGTGAAGAATACATAAAAGGGGATTGCACGAACTTCTGTTTTTAGCCATCTTTTTGTTAATCGAAAGGCAAATAGAAAGAGGAAAGCTGTGCAAAATGCAAATGCGGAATTCACAATTGAAAGGGTTGCTGCACCAGCTACTAGTCCGATTAAAGCAAGAGGAGCTTTGTCCTTTTTCACGAAATAGACAGCCGCAAAAAAAGGAAGGGCAAAAGGCGTTAGTTTAGACAATATAAGGGCTCGTCCAAGCAAAAATCCGATGAGTAGTAGAAGAATTCCTTTCTTTACGAAAAACGTCTCTAATTTTGCTTGTAGCTTGTCCAACATATTTCCGAACTCGATCTTATGTTTATTAAAATTGACTTCACCGACAGGATCAATAATATTCCTTTCTACCTTTTCCATAATTTTTACACCCCATTTTTGTTTCGTTGCAAGCATTATAAAAAACATAAGTTCAAAATTTTGTCATAATTACTCAACATATTCCAATTTTTCTTCGACGTAATTCTTGGATTAATTCAAAACTTATTCAATAACGTGACAAGATTCTATAAATTTCATCGCATTCGGAACTATATTCATAACTTCGGAAGCAAAAACCCCTTCCAAAAAGAAAGGGGTTTTTGTAGAAATTAAAGGAATAAAAATAGTCATTTTTATAGAAAATGATGAAATCCATACAAAAAGGCAAGCCGTTTTTCGGCTTGCCTTCATATTTATTAATGTATAAGCAGCAAGTTACCCTCTTCTAGCTCCTCTTCCACCGCGCTTAGATTCTGTATTACGCTTAAGAGAAGACAGTCGATCTTCACTATCTTTTAAGAAACGAGCCATTTTAGACTCAAAGTTCTCTTTAGCAGGCATTCTATCATTTGCTTTCCCTTGACGCGGACGTCCTGCTCCTCTTGAATCATTTCCGCCACCACGATATGGTGGTCTTTCCGATCTTTCTGGACGAGAGCTACGTTCAGGTCTCTCAGGTCTCTCAGGTCGATCTACAGCTTTTTTAATTGATAAACCGATCTTTCCATCTTTCTCAACATTGATAACTTTTACTTCAACTTGGTCACCAACTTTTAGATGGTCGTTAATGTCTTTAACATAATTATCTGCAACTTCACTAATGTGAACAAGACCTGTTGATCCTTCCGGTAGCTCTACAAAAGCTCCAAAATTAGTAATGCCTGTTACCTTTCCTTGTAACTTGCTGCCTACTTCGATTGACATAAAAAGAATGTTCCTCCTTAAGAATATAAAAAATCATACTTTATATATATTATACAGAAAGGAAAAAAAGCGTGTCAATAAGCCGAGTTACCGGTTCATTTTTCCTTGTCTTTTTTTTCCTCTGGGAGGTTGAAAATTATCTCGTTACTATTGGAAAGAAAGAAATCCTTTCTTGCTAATTTAGCGATATATTCTTCATCATTTAGCTTAATGATTTCCTCTTTAAGGATGGTTTCATCCTTTTTTAAGGCGACTAGTTCCTGGTCCGCCTTTTGCTTTTCTTCCTTCATTGCCTCTAGAGTCGCGGATTGCCTTAGGAGTGTAGATACAATAAAGTATGCTGCTAATCCTACGATTACAATAAGAACGGTTAGCCTTCTCATAAGCAGAGTTCTTTTTCTTGCATTTTGAATCACTGCCATTTCCTGATGCTCCACGTATTGTGACGGTATTTTTGTTATATTGCGTTTTCTGACAACACTCACCTCGGCGTTCCCTCCTTACTCTTTGTCCTTTCTCCATCTAGAAAGAACGTTATTAATGGTATTCTTTATTCCCTGATAATATCCTGCTAACTTATTATATAACTTCTCGACGGTTTTTTTAATATGTTTCGGCAATAAATTCCAAAATAATATCAAGAGCCATTTGACAGGGGTAAATACAAGCTTAATTATCGTCCAAATGACCTGGATTGTCCACTTCACAAGCACGAAAAGTCCTTTTCCTATAATCGTAACTAGACTTACACAACCTAGCAAGAGAGAGACAATTGGCCTATAAATAAGCATCAGAAATATTTTAACAGCATACCGATAAATAGAGATTATCATGGTTATGATAATCTCTAAAACTCTTGCGTACCCACGCTTTAAGAGACTTTGGTAAGCAGCAAACCCACAGAGAATGGCCAAGAAAATATAAAACCTTAATTCTCCTTGGTTAATAACAAATAAAACGTAGAAAAAAATCAAACCCTGTAGAATCCAAAAGAATATGTCGTTTAAAAATACAAGCCAAGACTTTCTTTTTGATCGAAATAAGAACCGATTATACGTATCAATTGCAGCACCTAGATAGCTTCCCATGGCGGCCATGGAAATCATTGTTAAAAATTGTGTGGTAAGCGTCATCGGAATAGCTTGCTAAAGAAACCTTTAGCCTTCTCCCCATGCTGATCATCTAAATACACAAGATCAAAAACTTTTCCTTTAATTGATACAATCCCTTTATCAACATCTAGGTTTTTCATCTGCAGATTCTGACCCTTAATAGCAAGAAAGCCCATTACGGTTTCAAGCAGAAACTCTTCATTATCAAAACTTTCAACTTGTTTTACACCTGTGATGTCTAAAAGTCTACGCCCTCTCATGATGACATCATGATCTGGTACCGTAGATCCCTTTGAAGTATTTGTGTCATAATATTGGCTCATTCTCTCATCCCTCACAATCACTTTGTACAACCTTTTGTACATATGTATGAAGGGGATGATTCAATTAGAACAGAAACATAAGTATACGATTCCTCTTCTAGCTAGCTATTCAACGGCTTCTTCGACCTTCTCTTCCTTAACAAGACTGTACATGTCTGCCGCTTCCTCTTTTCGAGAAGTTTCTTGAAGCTTTTCGATTTTTACCGTTACGATCTTTTGTCCAAATCGGACAGCCAGCTCATCTCCTACTTTTACGGTTGAGCTCGCTTTTGCTTGTTGGCCATTTATCGTAATTCTCCCTTGGTCACTAACCTCTTTCGCAAGTGTTCTTCTTTTTATAAGACGTGAGACTTTTAAAAATTTATCTAATCTCATATAAAACTCCTCCTCATCGTTCTTCTTTTTTTGCCTCATTCCAGAACTGATCAAGCTCTTCTAACGTAAATTCATCAAAGCTTTTCCCACTAGCAAGTACCTTATCCTCAATAAAGGCAAAGCGCCGCAAGAATTTTTGATTTGTTTGAAACAAAGCCTCTTCAGGCTGAATTTGTAAGAACCGAGCAATATTGACCAGAGCGAACAAGATATCTCCCAATTCCTTCTGTAAGTCGTCTGTATGCGTCTCCTTGGCGAGTTCTTCCTCAAACTCTATTAGTTCCTCTTTTACCTTTTCCCATGCATGCAATACATTTTCCCAATCAAAGCCAACTTTTGCAGCTTTTTTTTGCAATTCATAAGCACGTATTAAGTTAGGTAAATGTGTACCTACACCATCAAGAATAGAAACTTTTTGTTCCCCTTTCTCTTCCACTTTAATCTCTTGCCAATTTTTCAAAACTTCGTCAGCCGTTTCGGCGGTAACATCACCAAATACATGCGGATGCCTTCTAACCATCTTAGCCGATATTCCCTCAATTACTTCATCAATAGAGAAATATCCTTCATCCTCTCCAATTTGAGCATGTAGCATTACTTGAAGTAGTACGTCTCCTAGCTCTTCAATCATGTGGTCAATATCTTCTTCATCTATTGCTTCAATTAACTCATAAGACTCTTCGATAAGATACTTTTTTAAGGATTGATGTGTTTGCTTTTTATCCCAAGGACAGCCATTTGGTCCACGAAGTTCAGCAATAATATTTCGAAGTTTAGAAAACTCTTTATAAGATAACTCTTCTTTTTGAACAGGTGGTACATAAACTGAGGTTAAGTTATTTAATGTCACTTCACGGTCAAGCTCATGCAGCGGAACCTTTTTGACCAGTTCTTTAGAAGTACCTGCTGCTGTTACAATGGCCACATCATGATCAAAAGGGTATTTTTCCATTAATGTTAGTTTCACTTCTGAGGCAATAAAAGTGTCATATACCTGCCCAATAATCAGATGCTGACTCATATAAATATCATCACGTTTCAGATTTGTCCCATCTAATAGTTGGAATCCCTCAATTGGGTCGATTTTTACTGCCTGAAACAAGGGATCTAAAAAACTTTGACCTCCAACAACCTCAATCTCTACCTGTAGCTCATTCGCTCTTTCTAACAGGATTTGAACCGTACGTTCGGCAACCAATGGATGTCCAGGAACAGCATAAACTAATGACTCCACATTGGCTCTTGAGATAAGATCATCACATATAGACTCATATACCTCATCAAATGTGTCTTTTGCTTCGTATATATGATCATATGAAGTAAACTGAAAATCTTCTTCTCTAACTAACTCATCCACTACAGGATGTTCTTTCGTTCGAAGATGCACTCTCTCGCTATGTTTTAAAATTTTATATATGCCAAGTGGCAGCTGATCCATATTACCTGCACCAAGACCAACGATTTGGATTTTATTCAAATTCATCAACTCCTATTTTTTTTCGGAAGTAATTGTATTAGTTTACTTCCAAGAGGCAATAAACTCAATTCACTCTCTTTAAATGTATATAATCTTAATATAACAATTAAATAGCTTAGTCCACCTAATATGACACCAACCATTGCTTCTAAACCAGCCTCAAATCGATTCGGTTCATTCAGGAAATGATCAATCAGCCACTGGTACCCTTTTAATACCAAAAACATGATTAAAGCAGCCACTGCAACCTTTATTAACTCTTTCCCTTTTATAATCTCTCCCTTTACCCTTGTTAGGAGGACCATAAACAAAAGGATGCTGATGATAACAAGTGATAAGACGGAAGCAAAAACCGCACCGTAAGCTCCAAATAGGGGCACGAAATACATATTAAATAAGTACTTAAACAAACATCCAAGAACAATCGTTATCGCAGGAAATACGATTTTCCCCAGTCCTTGAAGTACCGCACATAAAGTGATAATAAGTGAACTTAAAAGAATGATGGTACTTTGCATAGCAAGAATGGATGACCCTTCGCTATTCTGAAATAAAAAGATATTGGCCGGCTCAATAATGGAAAGAAGCCCAATACTTGCTCCGAATCCAACCATTATACTAATAAGCAAAGACAAACGAATTCGATCATGTAGCACCCTCATATTCTTTTTCACTTTTTCACTAGAGATGATTGGTACAAGCGATAAGGACATCGATGTAGCTACTACCGTTCCGAGTTGAATAAGCGGAACTCCTCGGTCATATATTCCCTTAATTTCCTTTGCAGCATGTTCGTTTGTCATCATTTTTAATAATAATGAATACAGGTTTAGAGAATCTGCCAGTTGAATAAATAAGAGAAGCATACTACTTACACTAATAGCAAATCCTTGAATACAAAGTAATTTTATTAGTCCCTTTGCTTCAGACCATGATGGAATGGATGCCTTTTGGAAAAACACCGGGAGATACTTTTGCCTTTTTTTTAAATAGAAAAGCAATACGGACACTGCTACTAGCCCTCCAACAATGGAACCGAACATTGCTCCTGCTCCCACTGTATAAAGATCCTCGTTCCTCAAGTAGAAGGCAACCATTAAAATGGTACTGACTCTTACAAATTGTTCACTTACTTGTGATATTGCCGTTGGCTTCATATCACCACTTCCCTGGAAAACCCCTCTCAAAATGGATAGAACCGGGAATAAAAGAAAGATAAATGAAATTGCCTTTAAAAGAAGTGCAATATGTGGGTCTTGCATAAAAGAGGCTATATAAGGAGCACCGTAAAATAAAGCTACAAATAGGATGACTCCAATCAAAGATAAAAGAAAAGAGGAGGTTACAATTAGCTTCTTTGCTCCTTGAACGTCTTTTACACTCATTTTTTCGATATAAAGTTTAGATATAATAACAGGAAAGCCGTATGTACATAACACCAATGCCATTCCGTAGAAGGGATAGGCTTGTTGATAGATATAAAATCCTACGTCCCCAACTAGGTTTTGGAAGGGAATTCGATAAAACGCACTTAGCACTTTGATAATAAGTGCAGAAACAGTAAGAAGTAAGGTTCCCTTTAGTATGGTATGTGACTCTTTATGGGGTTTAATCACCCTCACCCCCAATTTATGTAATTCGGAGTTATTATAGCACATCGGAGACATGCATACATGATAAGACGGAAAAAGAGGTAGCTGATTGCTACCTCTTTTTCCTTTTAATCCTTACTTATGATTCCATTTGTCTAGCAAGGAATCCAGCGGCTGTTTCTACAGCTTTACGCTCTACTTCACCGATAGTGGATTCTTTCGAGAAGATGATGACAGCACCGATAGGATCACCGTTTGCAATAATCGGACCCACGGTGTATGAAGAAATGGTTTCATCAATTCCATCGATTAATGCGACTTCACCCTGTTGTGTAATAATGACCGACGTTCTGTCTTCCATTGTTTTTTCAACAAGATCACTAATATTCTTATTTAAATAGTCCTTCTTTGAGCTACCCGCAACAGCTATGTAAGCATCTCTGTCGCAAATTAAGATTGGATTTCCTAGGCTATCGTATAGAGCCTCTGCATATTCCTTTGCAAAGTCACTTAACTCGCTGATTGGAGAATACTTCTTTAAGATCACCTCTCCATCGCGGTCTACGAAAATTTCTAACGGGTCTCCCTCACGAATTCGAAGAGTTCTACGGATTTCTTTAGGAATGACGACACGACCCAAATCATCGATTCGACGAACAATACCAGTTGCTTTCATCCAACGTTGCCTCACTTTCATCTGATGATTTAAACGATTGGCATCCATCTCTCTACGTTGTGAAATGATTGCCATTGTTTGAACTTAGTATCTTTCATATGGAAAGTTCTATACACTTACATAGTTTTTTCTCTAAAATGTTAAAATTGACAACGATGGATAAATAATACAATTTATTTTTTACTTACCCCTTACCATTCCAATTAAACATTTTACTATGCTATTTATCTCTTAAGAGACAATACTTCCTAGATCCTTCCTTGCATTATGAAGACCTTTCATCATCTTGAAAGCAGCGTCTAGCCACTGGTCTAACCCAACTCCCTTAATATGAAGAACCATCTTTAATTTACTACCGTCCATTCCAAGTCCAACCATACGGCCAAATTGACTGCTTACCTCAAATATTTTTTGACCATCTATTTGAGAACTATCCTCTTCAGAGACAATAATGTTAATTTCATTTTTATTTTGCTTAATTGTCTCTACACCAGCCATTCTTGCATAGACCTTTAACTCGGATAATTGGAACAAGTAAGCAACTTCATCAGGGAATTCACCGAACCGATCAATCATCTCTTCTTGAAGCTCTTGTACATCTTCAAGAGTTAATAGTCCACGGAACCGCTTATACATTTCAATTTTTTGATTACCATCACGAATGAATGTGTCTGGTATATATGCATCTACTTCCACATCAATCTCTACAGGCTTTATAACAACCTCTTTATCGATACCAACTTTTCTTTCCTCTATTGCCTCCTTAAGCATTTGAGAATATAGGTCAAATCCGACAGAATCAATAAATCCATGCTGCTCTGCACCTAATAGATTTCCAGCTCCACGAATAGATAAGTCTCGCATTGCTATTTTGAAACCAGACCCAAGCTCAGTAAATTCTTTAATGGCCTGAAGTCTTTTTTCTGCAACTTCTGTTAAAACCTTATCCTTTCTATAGGTAAAGTACGCGTATGCCACCCGGTTGGATCGTCCTACACGTCCTCTTAGCTGATACAACTGAGAAAGACCCATACGGTCAGCATCAAATACAATCAATGTATTTACATTAGGAATATCTACACCCGTTTCAATAATGGTCGTACTAACAAGTACATCCGATTCTCCTTCTAAAAAACCAAGCATAACAGACTCAAGCTCATTCTCCGTCATTTTCCCATGCGCGTACGTCACACGTGCATCTGGAACAAGCGCTCTGATTTCTTCTGCTTTCCTTTCAATATCCTCCACACGATTATAAAGGAAATAAACTTGCCCACCACGTGCTAACTCCCTTTCAATCGATTCTTTTACCAGTCCACCGTTATACTCCATCACATAGGTCTGAACTGGGAAACGGTTCTCTGGAGGAGTCTCAATTACCGATAAATCCCTTACTCCTAGCATCGACATATGAAGAGTTCTCGGTATCGGAGTAGCCGTTAATGTGAGCACATCCACATTTGTTTTTAACTGCTTAATCTTTTCTTTATGTGTGACTCCAAAACGCTGTTCTTCATCAATAATCAACAGTCCTAAATCGCGATACGTAATGTCTTTAGAAAGAATTCGATGAGTTCCTACCACCACATCTACCGTACCTGTCTTTAGACCATTAATGGTCTCATTCTGCTGCTTTCTGCTTCTAAACCGACTTAATAGACCAATATTGATTGGATAATCTTGAAAACGCTCCCTCATGGTCTCATAGTGCTGCTGAGCTAAGATCGTAGTTGGGACGAGCAAAGCAACCTGCTTCCCATCTGCAATTGCTTTAAATGCAGCACGAATGGCAACCTCTGTTTTCCCGTAACCCACATCCCCACACAGCAATCGATCCATCGGACGTTCTCTTTCCATATCTTTTTTAATTTCCTGGATAGAACGCAATTGATCCTCTGTCTCTTGGTATGGAAATACTGATTCAAACTCTCTCTGCATATCTCCATCAGGACTGAAGGCATAACCGACAGAAGCTTCTCTTTCTGCATAAAGCTTAATAAGATCATCAGCAATATCTTGAACAGATGACTGAACCTTCGTTTTCACACGTTTCCAATCATTCCCACCAAGCTTATATATTTTCGGCTCCTTGCCTTCAGATCCCACATATTTTTGAACCAAATCAATTTGCTCTACAGGAACATATAATTTATCGGTTCCTTGATAGCGAATGTGTAAATAATCCTTATGCACTCCGTTTATGACGAGCGTTTCTATACCAAGATACTTCCCTATCCCATGATTCACGTGAACAACATAGTCGCCCACTTTTAATTCTGAGTAACTCTTTATCCTCTCAGCATTTGATAACTTTTGCCTTCTTGTTGTTTTTTTGGAACGCTTATTAAAAAGCTCTTCCTCTGTAATCACAACAATTTTCTGTATAGGTAATTCGAAGCCGGTTTGTAGTCCACCTTGCATAATTTGGACTTTTCCTTTTAAAATATCCTGCTTTTGGTTCGCAACAACTGCTTCGATTTCATAGTCTTCTAATACTCTTTCTAGTTTCTTACTTTTCTCACTATCTTCTCCTAAAAAAATGACGGAGTACTTCCCTTTTTTCCAACGCTCAATTTCCCCTTTTAACACATTCATCTGTCCATGGAAATTCTGCATTTGCTTACAAGTGACATTAATAATGTTTTGAGGGTTCGTATTGGGAACATGTCTTAGGAAAAGTGACATATATACAATTGATTTTTTTGATTTTTGTAGCATTCCATTCAGATGGTGAGACACAGGAATATCATGAACAATCTTTCCTTCACCTAGAAGGCTTGTATACCATTCTGCTTCCTCTTTATCCAACGAATCGCTCATTTCCTGAACTCTACTAATTTCATCTACAAAAATAAGACCGTTTTTCGGCAAATAGTCTAATAGACTGTTAGACTTTTCATAGGCGAATGATAAATACTTAAATAACTGCTCTGGCCTTTGACCATTCTTTAGTTGTTCGATTTCGTAGCCTATATGTTGAGACAGTAAGGTTTTTACTTTCTCATCCTTCAACTTTTTCAAACTCTTTGCTAGATGCTCTTCAAGCCGTTGAGCAATTATTGGAAAATGAGAATCATCTAGTGGAGATTCCGTAGCTGGTCCAATAAAAACAGTAGACAGCTTATCCTTTGAGCGTTGATCTTCCAATGAGAACGTGCGAATAGAATCTACTTCTGTATCAAAAAACTCTACCCGAATCGGGTCCGCTTCCGTAAGCGGATAAATATCTAAAATCCCCCCACGTACACTAAACTCACCAGGTGCTGCAACCATTTCAGATCTTGCATATCCCATTTTCACAAGCTGAAGACTGAGCTCACCTAGCTCAATATCCTGCCCTAGGGAAATCGTATATTGTTTGGATTTCCAAAGTTCAAGTGGCGGAAGATATTTCCTAACTCCAGCAATAGGAGCAATAATAATTCCACCTGCATTGCTGCTTAAATAATTCAAAGCCTCTATTCTCTGGGCCTTTAATTCTGGACTAGCAATACTCATCTCGGCTGCTATTAGTTCATTAGCTGGATATAGAAAGACCTCATCTACCTCAACCAATTGGATTAAATCATCGTATAGCTTTTGCGCTTGTAACAGATTATGAGTAACGATTAGCATCGGCTTTCTCATACGCTCATATATAGAAGCCAAAAATACTGTTCTTGCAGAACCAGATAGCCCCGCAATTAGCTGTTCAGTAATACCTTCTTCAATTCCAGAAAGGACGGATTTTGTATCATCTAGTTCACTGAAAAGTTGCTTAATTGCTAACATATATGCCCTCCTCCCAATACCTACACATGTATGTAATATAAAAACAGAAAAATGCTTTGGATGTTTCTCCAAAGCGTTTTACTGAATTAGATAGTCTTGTTCATGAAAGTCTGGATTTCTTTCTAGCAACTCCTGACAATCCTCACAAATCGATTTAATATGCATATTTCCTTCTGTATCATAACTTACCATATCAAGTCGCTCTTCACCATTCAGCTTGTGAAGCCCTAATCTTTCAGACTCTAAAGTAGTTTGTTCAATGGTGCCCATTGTATGTCCGCAGTGTCGGCAATGGTAATGAATGGCCATGCCTGTCCCTCCTAGTAAACAATTCATTAAGCTTAGTATTGACCTTTTAGGACAGACTTTATTCATTCATTACTTATATACGATATGTAATCCGTGCAACAATGATAACCGAAGATTCATTTTTTCCTATGATTATTGATTGTAACGGTTCATTACCTGCAAGAAAGGGTCCATTAGCCAATCTATGCATGCTTCCCCGCATTTTTTCACTATAAGGTTCATTGTTTCTTGCTCTTCCTTCGTAAATCTACTAAGAACATAATCACTTATACTCATCCCATTTGTTGGCCTTCCAACTCCCACACGTATGCGTTTAAACTCTTGTGTTCCTAGATGAGCGATGGAGGACTTTATGCCATTATGACCACCAGCACTGCCTTTCTCTCTTAAACGTAGCTTCCCTACTGGTAAGTCTAGATCATCATATATAACAACGATATCTTCAATAGAAATATTAAAATAATCCATTAACGGACGAATAGACTCTCCAGACAAATTCATATAAGTTAATGGCTTTAATAGAAAAACTTTTTCCCCATTTACATAACCAACACCATAGATCCCTTTAAATTTTGATTGATCAAGCTTAATATTCCATTCATTGGATAAATGATCAATCACTTCAAACCCTACATTATGTCTTGTTTGATCATACTGTTTTCCAGGGTTGCCTAAACCGATAAATAGTTTCATGTTTCACCTCTTACAACATCAAAAGGAACTGGCCAAACAAATATGGTCAGTCCCTGTAGTGATTGCTTTGTTATGTTTAATTATTCGACAGCCTCTGTCTCTCTTCCTTCTAGATTTTCAGGAATTCCTGGTTCTTGTTCTTCACCAGTACTAATTTCCTCTTCTTGTCTAGGAGGGAGGATAGACACGATGGTCTCTTCATCTTCATTGTTAATATGGTAGGACGTACGTCCTTGAATATCCGCGATAGACATCGTCTCACCAACTTGTAGATTGCTAACATCAACCTCAATAACTTGAGGAATATCCGCTGGTGTGGCTGTAATGCTTACTTCATGTAAAGGCTGTTGGAGAACGCCACCATCTTTCACACCTGCAGCCTCACCTACAAGTGTAACACGAACATTTACTTGTATTTCTTTTGACATATCCACAGCTAGAAAATCAGCGTGTAGTATTTCCTTCTTTATTGGATCCATTTGATAATCCGATAAAATAACATCGTATGTTTCTCCATCAAGATCAAGAGAAATCACACCATTTCTTCCCACTTCTCGAATCGTTTTCAGGAAATCGCTAGCATTTATATATAGTGCTTTGCTATCTACATTAGTGCCATAAACAACTGCTGGCACTTGTCCTTCGTGACGCATAATTGACAAAGTGGATTGACGGAAATCCTCACGTTCCTGTGCATGTAATTGGGTAGTCAAAATCGTTTTCTCCTTCCAATATTAAGGTCTCTTTATAAAAAATGCCCTTAAACAGGAAAGTCTAAACGTAGAAATTTTTTATTTAACCTAAACAGATAAGGCTTGCACTAATAGCAAGCCTCAGAATTTTATTAATCAAACAGAATACTTACAGATTGTTCTTCGTGAACACGGATAATAGCCTCTCCTAAAAGCTCAGCAACGGAAAGTTCCTTGATCTTCTTAGACGCTTTTTTCTCTTCAGATAACGCAATCGAGTTTGTTACAACAAGCTCTTTAATTTTTGAGTTTTCAATTCTTTCAATCGCAGGACCAGATAGTACTGCATGTGTACAGCATGCGTACACTTCAGCCGCACCATTTTCAACAAGTGCATTAGCAGCAAGAGTAATCGTTCCAGCTGTATCAATAATATCGTCAATTAAAATAGCTGTCTTTCCTTCGATATTACCAACAATATTCATTACCTCAGCAACATTTGGTCTAGGTCGACGCTTATCAATAATTGCAATTGGTGCCTTAAGTCTTTCTGCCATTTTACGAGCTCTCGTTACTCCACCATGATCAGGTGAAACAATAACGATGTCACCACTTAGATCCTTCTTGCTAAAGTATTGAGATAGAATTGGAACACCCATAAGGTGATCAATCGGAATATCAAAGAAACCTTGGATTTGTGGTGCATGTAGATCCAACGTAATTACACGAGTAGCTCCTGCTGTTTCAAGTAAATTAGCTGCCAGTTTAGCTGTAATTGGCTCACGTGCTCTAGCTTTACGGTCTTGACGTGCATACCCGTAATAAGGCATTACGATACCAATTGATTTCGCAGATGCTCTTTTAAGAGCATCAATCATAATCAATAACTCCATCAAATGCTCATTAACCGGTGAGCTTGTGGATTGGATAATAAACACATCACAGCCACGGATACTTTCTTCAATATTGATTTGGATTTCCCCATCGCTAAAACGAGTAACCGAACATTTTCCTAACTCCACACCAATGACCTTTGCAATTTCTGCTGCTAGCGCAGGATTGGAATTAAGAGTAAACACCTTTAAATTTGGATCTAAATACTGATTTGACATGATGGACCTCCGAATACTTATTTCTTTTTGCTATTTAATTTTGAAACATAATCTTCTTTGTTTACTTGTTTTGCTCTAGCTATAGCAAGTGCTTCTCCTGGGACATCTTGAGTAATAGTTGACCCAGCTGCTACGTACGCTCCTTCTCCTACTCTAACTGGAGCTACAAGGTTTGAATTACAACCTATAAATACATTGTCTTCGATTTTTGTTAAGTACTTATTTTTCCCATCATAGTTCACCGTAATCGATCCACAACCAATGTTTACATTGCTACCAACTTCAGCATCTCCAATATAGCTAAGATGGGAAGCCTTACTTCCTTTGCCGAATACAGCTTTCTTGATTTCAACAAAGTTGCCAATTTTCACATCATCATGAATATTCGATTGAGGTCTTATGTGCGCAAAAGGACCAATGGCAACCTCATTACCAATTTCACTATCGTAAGCTGCTGACTGACGGATAGCCGTTCCTTTGCCAATTTTACAATTGTGAATTTCAGTTTGAGGACCAATAATACAATCCTCTCCAATAACTGTTCCACCAGCTAATATCGTTCCTGGGTAAAGAATGGTGTCTTGACCAATTTCTACATCCGGACCAATATATGTACTTGAAGGATCAATTATAGTAACACCGTTACGCATATGCCACTCATTAGTACGCTCTTTAAAGATACGCTCCGCTTCAGCTAATGCTACACGGTCATTAACGCCCAATGTTTCTTCAAAATCTTCTGTTTGATAAGCTGTAACTATTTCGCCAGCATTTTTTAGAATTTCAATGACATCTGGTAAATAGTACTCCCCTTGGACATTATCATTTGAAACCTTTGATAGGGCGTCAAAGAGGGCTTTATTATCAAAGCAATACGTTCCCGTATTAATCTCTTTTACTAAGCGTTCTTCATTCGTTGCATCTTTATGCTCAACAATTTTTTCAACCGATCCATCTTCATTTCTAATAATACGTCCATAGCCTGTCGGATCATTTGTCCATGCTGTTAATATCGTTGCTTTAGCAGATGTCTCTTCATGATGCTTAAACAATGCTTCCATCGTCGTTGCCTTAATTAAAGGAGTGTCGCCACATACGACAATGGTAATGCCTTCTTTATCCTTTAGTATATCCGTTGCTTGCATAACAGCATGTGCTGTTCCAAGCTGTTGCTCTTGAAGCACGTAGCTGCTCTCTTCGCCCAGCTGTGCTTTTACAAGTTCCGCTCCGTGTCCAATAACTGTTACAATGCTGTTTATATTAAGCTTTTTCACATGATCGATTACATGTTGCACCATAGGCTTACCACCAACAGGATGGAGAACTTTGTACAGTTTTGATTTCATCCTAGTTCCTTGACCTGCGGCTAATACTACCGCATACCGATTCGACATTTACAGGCCTCCAATATACCTTTTTATCCATTAAGAATATATCTTAAATACACGTATATTTCAAGAACAGATAAAAAACTGCATGATTTTAACATTATGAAAGGTTTAAGCGTTTATATTTATGGGTAGTTGTATGTTGGAGAGGAAAAATGGGTTCAGAAGCATAAAAAAGAGCCTTACCCTTAGGAAGTAGGCCCTTGTTGTTTATTTTTTTAGGAAGCACCGGCTTCTTCAAATTCAACTTCTAATTCACCTAAACGGTGGTACTCAGCTAAAACTGCTTCTTGAATCTTCCCACGTGTACCTGAATTGATCGGATGAGCTATATCGCGGAACTCTCCATCTGGTGTGCGTTTACTAGGCATAGCAACGAATAATCCGTTATTTCCGTCTATCACGCGGATATCGTGAACAACAAACTCATTATCAAGCGTAATGGATGCGATTGCTCTCATACGTCCGTCTGTATTAACGCGGCGTAATCTTACGTCTGTTACTTCCATCCTGTTCACCACCTTTGCACAATTAGATATAATCTACGTTTAAATATTCAACAAATTTTTCATATCTCCTCCCTCTAATTCAATTTTTTTTGAAAAATTAGTCAAAATCGTGAACTTTTTGTAATTTATTAAGAATCCAGATGAAAATAAAAAACACTCGTCTTATTTGACGAGTGCAATTACTTCGATTTCTACTAATACATCCTTCGGCAATCTTGCTACTTCCACACAAGAACGAGCTGGTTTATGTACAGAAAAATATTCACCATACACTTCATTTACTGCAGCAAATTCATCCATGTTTTTAATAAATACAGTTGCCTTTACTACTGTTTCGAGCGTTGCGCCTGCTTCCTTTAGGACGGCCTTTAGGTTTTTAAATACTTGATGCGTTTGTTCTTTTACGTCTCCTTGAAGTAAATCACCCTCGGCAGTTAAAGGAATCTGACCAGAGCTATAAAACATATTGTTTACAACGATACCTTGAGAATATGGCCCGATAGCTGCAGGTGCTTCATTTGTTTGAACTACTTTCATACTAATTCCTCCTGTTTATGTAAAAAATAATTTCCTTCATTCACTTGAATTTGCTTTTCTTTTACATCTACATCCGAAAGCTTTACTAAGGATAAATAATCATCCACTAGTCTCTCTTCAATTTTTTCCGCTTCCACCAGTACGGCAATTCCAGCTAAATTAGCATTAAACTCATTCAACATACTAATCATTCCGTTAACCGTTCCGCCTGCTTTCATAAAATCATCAACAATTAAAACGTTAGCTCCTTGCTCCATGCTGCGTTTTGACAGAACCATCGTTTGAATTCTTCCTGTTGATCCAGACACGTAATTAATACTTACGGTTGAACCTTCCGTTACTTTATTATCTCTGCGCACGATAACAACTGGCACATTTAAATGACTTGCTACTGCATAAGCCAAAGGAATTCCCTTTGTTGCAACTGTCATAACAAGATCAATCTTCTCTTCTGTAAAAGCAGAAGCAAGCAAGCGACCAGCCTTTTGAACAATCGCTGGATCTCCTAATATATCTGTCATATAAAGATATCCACCTGGTAGCAGCCGATCAGGATCGGCTATAAGACCGCATAATTCGTTAATAATTGGCCTAGCTTCCTCATCTGATACTTTTACGGTAAACTTCACACCACCAGATGCTCCAGGAACCGTTTTCAGCGTTCCGATTCCTCTTTTCTCAAAAGTCTCTTTTATGATTGCTAAATCTTCACTTATGGATGATTTAGCGGAACCATACCTTTCTGAAAAGAAAGATAGTGAAACTAATTGCTGGGGGTGCTCAAGCAAATAATTCGTCATATCTACTAACCTTTCGCTTCGACGAAACTTCATAATAGACCTCCCATATCCGAATGTTTTAACGATAATATACCATTAATGTACGGATTTAATCAAGGGTATGGCGTTCTCCTAGCATGCGTACAGCAAAAACCTGGTCACAAAATCCTCTCAGCCCATTATACAATCGATGCATTCTTGAATCATGATGAACAAGGGCAAAAACAGTTGGACCACTTCCACTCATCAACACCGCATCGGCACCAAATCGTTGCATTTGATCCTTGATTTGAGCAACCTCTGGATAGAGCTTCAAAGTGACTTCCTCTAACACATTTCCAACATTGTCACAAACACCTTCAAAGCTTCCTTCCTTAATCGCCTCGACCATTGCAGGAAGGTTTGGATGACTTATTCCACTTAATTCAAGCCTTCTATACACATCTGCTGTTGAAACACCGATAAAGGGCTTTGCTAAAACTACCCAACAAGTAGGAGGTGGAGGAAGTTGTGTAATCTTTTCTCCACGTCCTTTTGCTAACGCCGTTCCACCGTAAACACAAAAGGACACATCCGACCCAATCTCAGAACCTAACTCTGCAAGCTCGTCCAACGATAAGTTCAGTTTCCAAAGCTTGTTTAATCCTCTTAAGGTTGCCGCTGCATCACTGCTTCCACCAGCTAATCCTGCCGCAACAGGTATATTTTTCTCAATAGAAATATGAACTCCAGATTTCACTTGAAATCTTTCTTTCAACAACTTTGCTGCTTGAAAGGCTAGATTTCTTTGATCATCTGGAACAAACCGATTTTGAGAATTAATGCGAATGGTATCCTCTTCTAAAAAGGTTAATTCGACTCGATCAGCAAGGTCTATCGTTGTCATGATCATTTCTACTTCATGAAACCCATCCGATCGTTTATGTAATACATCTAACGATAAATTGATCTTTGCAGGAGCTTTTATTAAAAGCTTCAACATCTCCACCTACTTTAAACATTCTCTCTAGTCCATTTTTGTCCTATTTTACCACAAAACGATAAAAGTAAGACCTCTCCACACAAAAAAGCCGGAGAATCTGTTTTCTCCGGCTTCTGTCGCAATGAATTCGAATTGTTAGTTAACTCTCGCATGAAGTAAAAAGGTTGCTGCTTTTAGCGCTTTTCCGTTAATTGCTGTTGCGCTATTTCAATCGTACGCTTGACCATGTTGCCAGCGTCTTTCGCTTTAATGCCGCCCCAACCTTCTTTTTGAACGACATCATAGAACCCTAGCTCCTTTGCTAGTTCCTCTTTAAACCCTTCTGACATCATCCCTCTTCTTCTGCTCACGATTAACATCCCCTTTCTTCATCACGACACTCTTATTATGTTGAAGTGGTTAGAAATTCATTAGCTTTTAGAGAAAAAATTGATTAAATTTACGTATAGTTTTTAAAAGAAAATATAAAATAAAAAACAAATTAAAAAGCAGCAAACCATAGTTCACTGCTTACACGATAAGGACAACCTTAACTTAGTGCCATTTGTCCTGTTGTATCTTCATAGAATGTAATTTGAACCGTCTCTGTTAAAACGTCTGCATAGCTGTATGATACACGTTCGAAAGCATTTTCTTCTTGATCTAACTCAATTACAAACACAGATGGATACGTTTCTGCAAGAATTCCGTATCTTTCAATAGTCTTTCTTCGACCACCATTGGCCTTGAGTAAAAGTCTTTTTCCTAAATTTGAATCAAGAGCTTTTTTAATATCAACCAAAGTTTTTGCCATTCGGTCCACCTCACTATGTAAAGTATAACACATTTACACTGTATAGTCAAACAAAATAATAAATTATAACAGTGTTTAAAAATAAAAGTCAATATTTTTTGTTCAGCATTTTCTTCTAATTTTCAACATTTTTAGGATTACCTATTTGTTTTGAA
>NZ_JAKFCQ010000186.1:0-38320 GCF_036676585.1 Robertmurraya sp. | reverse complement strand
CTCATACTCCGATTGCTTTTCAAATACCTTCTTCAATATCTTTCCTACCTGATCCTCTGATTCACAATTCTTTAATTCAATCATATATTCATCCGTTAAGGGAGAGTTTGGCTGAAATGGTATTGGATATATAGAGAGTATGAGTTCATTTGTATCCGGTGATAGTTCCATTTTCTTGTTTAAGTATTCATATATAAAGCGTTTTCGCTCTTCAAATGTATCCCTAACCGGTTCCATTTCATACGCCTCCTGTCAAATTCATTAATATATCTATTACCACAATATATAATTTATAACCTTTAATATATTTGGTTTCAAAATAAAATCCAAACTATATTCTTTTGGTTATATATCTCGGAATTGAGATAAATGAAATAGAGGGATGATTCATGTGCATATGACTGAGTCCATCTGGCCTTATTCCTAACCCTGTTGTGTCCCGCAAAGGTAGGATAATGAATAGCATTGAAAAATGATTATCAAATATTAATACAAAATATCACGTTTGGTTATATAGTTTATTAATTATATATTTTTATATCAGCAATAAAGATAACATTTTTCTAATTTATTGCATTTTAAACCGATTAAATAGTATTATATGGTTATATAATAATCGATATGGGGTAAATACAATGACATTAGATAAAAAGGATGCTTTACCTTTATACAAACAGCTGACCGATCTAATTCGTGGTGATATTGAAGTAGGAAAGTTTAAAAAGGGTCAAAAAATTCCAACAGAAGTTGAATTGAGTAAACTCTATAATGTTAGCAGAATTACCGTACGTAATGCTCTAGAAGAGCTGGCGAAAGAAAATCTATTAATTCGAAAACAGGGCAAAGGCACATTCGTAAACACTGAGAAATTAAGTAGAGGGATAAGTGGTTCTATAAGTTTCTCAGATATGTGTCGTGAATCGGGCTGTAAACCTGGTGCAAAGGTCATTAAGTGTGTAATTGAAGATGCAAATGATAAGGATACTGAGGTGTTACATTTAGAACCCAACTCAAAGATAATCGTAATCGAGCGTATTCGTTATGCGGATGGGGTACCAGTTGCATTTGAAATTTCCCGGTTACCGGAACGCTTCACTTTTTTATTAGATGAAGACTTGAATGATACTTCAATGTTTTCGATTCTGGCTGAAAAGTATGGTATTGTCTTTACGAATCCAAGAAAAGAAATTGAGCTAACCTATTCAACATATGAAATGTCACGTTACCTTAGCTTATCATTAAGTCATCCACTTCTATTAATCACGGGTCTATCTTATGATAAAGAAGGTATACCAACCCATCGATCCATGCAATTTATTGTGGCAGACAAGTTCAAATTCGTTGTATAAGCACATGTTCTTAAGAAGCGTGGAAAGTAGCAATTCAATTGCTTCATAAAAGACTAGCACATAATTCAAACAATTTTTCATTCGTTGTTTGGGTTATGTGCTTTTTGTTTCTATTGGTGTTTAATTGTATTATTCAGAAAATAAATATAATTCAATAAAACAATATTGACATATTAGAATTAAGTTGTAATACTATTTGTTATAACCTACAAAATTTATGATATAACCTTCTGTAACAATTAGTGTTAAGATCGTCATTTGTTCCATCCGAAACTAACGCTTTACAGGTTATTTTAAAAGAATTAATGTGTTTTGACTGTATTTTTATTGAGAATAATAGATATCAATCCAATGAAGTTACAAAATTGTTATAATATTTCAAAAAGTTATTGAAATACTCCACAAATATGGTACTATATTGTTATAGAAATAAGAAATACAATATAATACAAATAGAGAGGGAGTACATAAAACATGGAAATTAAATCAATTATTAGTGAAATTAAACAGAAGGTAAATACAGCAGGTGGATTAAAAGCGGTTTATTTCGTTGCATGTGGTGGATCTCAAGCTGCTATTTATCCAGCTAAGTACTTAATGCAAAGTGAAGCGAAAAATATAGCTACTGCAATTTATAACAGTAATGAGTTTGTACATTCTACTCCAGCAGCCTTAAATGAACAAACTGTTTGTATTATATGTTCATTAAATGCAACTCCAGAAACCGTAGAAGCTGTAAAGGTGGCGAACAAAGCAGGTGCTATTACCATCGCAATGACTGGTTCACCTGATACTTTAATGGCCCAAAATGGTCAGTATAAAGTGATTTATTCGAATGGAGACAATCAGGTATACTCTCAGGCAAACCAAGCGCTAGCTTTAAAATTAGGATTTGAAATCCTTCATCAATTTGAAGATTACCAAAACTATGAAGTTGCTATGGCTGCATATGACCAAATTGATGATATTGTTACTTCTGCTAAAGAGAACCTACTGCCAAAGGCACAAAGATTTGCACAAGATTTTAAGGATGATGAAATCTTTTATGTGTTAGGTAGTGGACCGCTATTCGGTACAGCTTATACAATGGCTTGCTGTCACTTCATGGAGATGCAATGGAAACATGCTGTTGTGTTAAACTCAGGCGAATATTTCCATGGTCCATTCGAAACAACTGACAAATCTCTTCCATTCGTACTACTGAAAAGCTTAGGGCGTACTCGTCCGATGGATGAAAGAGTAGAAACATTCTTGAATCAATACGCAGAGCGATTTATCGTAATCGATGCAGAGGAGGTAGGATTAAACGAGATCGATCCTACTGTTGCTGAATTCTTCAATTCTGTTGTAATGATACCGGTAGAAAGATATTTCGTTTACCAAATGTCGCTTATTCGAAATCATTCGATGGATGACCGCCGTTACATGTGGAAAGTTGCGTACTAAAATAAATCACGCCTTCTTTTTGATGGAAATTCGGCCTCTAACTAAGGGGCCGTTTTCCAAATAAAAAAGTAATAATAGTGAAAGCAATTTTAGAGAAAAAATCATTTTATTCTTATTAAAAAAAATGATCTTTTTCAACAAGATGTTGTTTGAAGTGACACGTATTATAGAGATTTAAAAAGAGGTACTATTGTTATATTTACAGATTGATTCTAAATAGGCTTTGTTGACAAAATTATAAATTTTCTGTAAATATAGTTACAAAATTGATACATATTAAGTTTGATAGATTAATAGGGTAATGATTTTCCAAAAGGAGGAAACTGTATGAGCTACATGGTAGGCGTAGATGTTGGGGGAACTTTTACAGATGTTACATTGGTTGATAGTAAAACGGGAGAGATCAAAAATCACAAGGTTTCTTCAACCCCAGAAGATCCTTCACGAGCCATTATGAAAGGAATAAAAGATATTCTAGAAATAAATGATATAGCCGAAAGCGATGTCCAATATTTAGCGCATGGAACGACAGTTGCTACCAATGCCCTAATTGAACGAAAAGGTGCAGTTACTGGTCTTATCGTTACAGAAGGATTTCGTGATTTACTAGAAATTGGACGTCAAACCCGTCCTAGTTTATACAATTTCTTCGAAGAAAAACCTCAACCCGTTATTCCAGGCAATTTAAGATATGAAGCAAGAGAAAGGCTTTTAGCAAATGGTGAAGTGTATAAGGTAATTGATGAAGACAGCCTACACAAAGCCATTGATGCATTAAAGGAACAAGGGGTAAAATCGATCGCAGTTTGTTTCCTTTTCTCATATTTAAATCCAGAGCATGAAAAATTTGCAGTTAAGGAAATTAGAAAGCGTTTTCCGGATGTTTACGTTTCAGCTTCCCATGAGATTGTTCCTGAGTTTCGTGAATACTCAAGATTAAGTACAACAGCATTGAACGCCTACTTAGGGCCAGTAATGAAGAACTATATGGAAAACTTCTTGAAGTCAGTAAAGGAATATGGAATTCCGGTGGAACCATATATTACACAATCTAATGGTGGAATTATCTCCATTCATGAATCAGTTGCCTCACCTTTACGTACTGCTGTATCAGGCCCAGCGGCAGGAGTGGTAGCAGCTAAGAATTTAGCAGAGCTTACTGGATATAAAAATATGATTACCTTCGATATGGGAGGTACATCAGCGGACTTTAGTTTAATTGAAGATGGAGAACCTAAGATTTCTATGGAAAGAGAAGTAGAAGGTTTTCCTGCGCGTATCCCTATGTTAGATATTCATGCTTGTGGTGCTGGTGGTGGCTCGATTGCTTATATTGATAACGGTGGAGCATTGAAGGTTGGTCCTGAAAGCGCCGGTTCTACACCTGGTCCTGCGTCTTACGGTAGAGGAGGTACAAGGCCAACTGTTACGGATGCAAACCTTTTACTTGGTCGGTTAAATCCGAAAGAGATATTAGGAGGCCGTATGTCAGTAGATATGGATGCTGCAAAGCAGGCCATTCAAGAACATATTTGTGACCAATCGAAGCTTACTTTAGAAGAAGCAACAGCGGGAATTATCTCTGTAGTAAATGCTAATATGTCAAGGGCCATTCGATTAATCTCCATTCAAAAGGGACATGATCCAAGAGACTTTACTCTTGTATCATTTGGTGGAGCGGGTGGACTGCATTGTAGTGCTCTAGCCAAAGAGTTAAATATTCCTAGAGTCTTAATTCCACCTTCACCAGGAACCTTTTGCTCATTAGGCTTATTGGTTACAGATGTAAGAACAGATTATGTTCGTTCTACACTGGAAGAAGCCTCACCAGAAAGTATGAATGTAGTTGCCTCTCATTTTAAGGAGTTAAAAAAAGAAGGGGTTAAATTACTAGAAAAAGAGAATATCCCTGAGTCAAAACGCAAATATGAGTTGGTTAT
Organism: Robertmurraya sp.; assembly: GCF_036676585.1. Lineage (NCBI taxonomy): Bacteria > Bacillati > Bacillota > Bacilli > Caryophanales > Bacillaceae > Robertmurraya > Robertmurraya sp. Next base: position 33,585 of record NZ_JAKFCQ010000186.1, on the reverse strand, counting down.
TGACGTAAGATTCAAAGGGCAAAACTATGAAATTCCCATTCCGGTTGAATGGGATGAGTTGACATCAGCTGGTTTTGTAGCATTAAAGGAACGTTTTGAAGAACAGCATGAAAAGATTTATGGTTATGCTAAGAAGGATGGGATTTTAGAATTTGTAAACTATCGACTAACAGCTGTAGGTCAATTACCTAAAGCGAGATTTGAAAAATCAACTGCTGCAAACGAAACGGCAGTCCCTCGAGCTACTCGTCAGGTTTATTTTTCTGAAATTGAAAACTCAGGGTATTACGAAACAAAAATCTTTGATCGTAAAAATCTTAAGCCAGGGAATAAAGTTCAAGGTCCTTTAATCGTCGAACAAATGGATACAACGATATTAGTCCTACCCGACCAAACCATGGAGGTAGATGATTATGGGAATCTGATTATAAATACGTTTGGTGGGGAGGAGTAAAACAATGGTGAATCAAGTAGACCCTATTACTTTAGAAATTGTTGGGAACTTATTGCTTTCTGTGGCCGAAGAGATGGGAATTACTCTTGTCAAAACAGCCTTTTCAACGAACATCAAAGAACGGAAAGATTGTTCAACGGCAGTTTTTGATGCAAAGGGAAATATGACGGCTCAAGCTGAGTATGTACCGATGCATTTAGGCTCTATGTTAGATGTAGTCAATGAAGTCCTAAAAAGATACCCTACAGACTCAATTTATCCAGGTGATATGTTTGTTACGAATGATCCTTACTCAGGCGGGGGTACTCATTTACCGGATATCACCATGGTTGCGCCAGTATTCGAGGCAGATAAATTAGTAGGTTTTGTAGCGAACATTGCCCACCATTCGGATATTGGTGGAATGGTTCCAGGTAGTGTATCGCCTGATTCAACGACGATTTATCAAGAAGGCTTGCGTATTCCTCTTGTGAAAATTTGTTCTAAAGGTGAATTAGTAAGAGAAAGTTATGATTTTATCACACTCAATACGAGAACTCCGGTCGAAAGACAGGGAGACTTAGATGCTCAGATCGCTTCCAATAAAGCGGGAGTAAGAAGATTACAAGAAGTAGTTGAAAAATATGGTGTAGATTATTTTGAAGCATGCACTGATGCATTACTGGATTATGCGGAAGAGTTAATGCGAGCTGGAATCCGTTCATTACCCAATGGTACCTATACATTTGAGGACTATTTAGATGATGCGGGAACACATTCTCAGGATCCGGTTCTCATTCGTGCCCAAATCACAATTGATGAAAGCAATGCCATTGTGGATTTTGAAGGAACCAGTCCACAGGTTCCTGGACCACTCAATATGGTGTATTCCGGTTTAGTTACAACCATCTTCTATTGCTTTAAGGCGGTTGCTGGGCAAAATGTTTTCTCGAATCAAGGTATTTATCGTCCATTAACAGTGAAGGCTCCGAAGGGTTCCATAGTCAATTGTACATTGCCGGTCCCGGTAGGACAAAGGATTGATACTTCGCAACGTGTGGTAGACGTTATACTTGGAGCTCTCTCCAAGGTAGCGCCTGAACGAGTATTGGCAGCATGTAACAGTGTTGTAACCTCGGCGATTTTCTCAGGTACCAATCCAAACACAGATAATTACTTTGTCTATTTAGAAACCATTGCGGGTGGTTCAGGTGCACATGCATTTGGAGATGGACTTAGTGGAGTACAGGTTCATATGACCAACACTTCTAATCTACCCGTAGAAGCACTTGAAAGAGAGTATCCAATCTTAATAGAGAAGTATGCGCTTCGAACGGATTCAGGTGGAGCAGGCTTACACCGTGGAGGATTAGGGATTCAACGTGACTATCGTATTTTAACCGATGGCCTTTCCTATACCGGTCTCGGGGATCGACATAAGTTTGCACCTTGGGGAATTAATGGTGGAAAAGAAGGAAGTCCTGGAATTTTCTCCTTTGCAAAGAACGGAAAAGAAGAAATTAAATTAAGTTCAAAAGTATCCGAGCTTCCATTAAATAAAGGTGATGTTATTAGAGTAAGTTCACCTGGATCAGGAGGATTTGGATCTCCATTTGAAAGAAATCCAGAGTTAGTTTTATTTGATGTTATTGATCAGAAGGTGTCAGTAGAAAAAGCTTTAGAAGACTATGGTGTTAGTATCATTTATAACAATGGAACCTACTCTATTGATATAGAAGAAACAAAGAAAAATAGGCTTGGTGTCGTGCAAAATAGTAATTAATAATAGAGCGCTGTCTACAGGTTTAATAAGAAATTCATGGTAGGTAGCGCTTTTTTATCTAAATTTGTTTTTAATATAATAAGAGTTTTGTGTTAATTTTCAAATAAGATTGAATATTCTAACAAGAGGACTTATAATATATTATAACAAAACAATACCATTAGGCGTTCTAATAGGAGTTAGGAGGGATGTTTGTGGGGAATGCACTTCTTAATATAAAGGGTTTATCGACTGTATTTAATACAGACTATGGTGTTTTTCCAGCCATAAAGAATGTCAACTTGTCCCTAAAAAAAGGTGAAACGTTATGTATCGTAGGTGAGAGTGGGAGTGGAAAAACAATTACATCTATGTCACTTATGCAGCTTCTACCTTCTTCCGGGAAAATAGCATCAGGTGAGATTCTTTTCCAAGATATAGATTTGGTGAAATTAAACAGAGTAGAGATGAACAAAATTAGAGGGAAGTCTATCTCGATGATCTTCCAGGATCCAATGTCAGCCCTTGACCCTGTATTTACTTGCGGAAGTCAAATAACGGAAGCCATCCACATTCATGAGGACATTTCGAAAGAAGAGGCTAAAAGTAGAGCAATCGAACTGTTGAAGGAGGTTGGAATCCCTCACCCTGAAACAATATTTGATGCATATCCCCATGAACTTTCTGGTGGAATGTGCCAACGTGTCATGATTGCAATGGCCTTATCCTGTAAACCAGACTTATTAATTGCCGATGAACCGACAACTGCATTAGACGTGACTGTGCAAGCTAGAATTTTAGACTTATTGAATAAAATCAAAAAAGAGTTTAATATGGCAATTCTGTTAATTACCCATGATTTAGGTGTAGTAGCAGAAATGGCTGATCGAGTTGCCGTTATGTATGCGGGGCAAATCGTCGAAGAAGCAGATGTAATGACCATATTTAAAAAGCCAAAACATCCGTATACGAAAGGGTTAATCAAATCAGTTCCACCATTACATCAGGTTGATAAAACCCTTTATAGCATTCCAGGAAATGTTCCTACAATCAATTCAATGCCAAAAGGCTGTAGATTTAATCCACGTTGTTCTTTTGCTACAGATTTGTGTGTTGAAAAGGAACCAGAGTTACAAAAGATCAATTCCAATCATACCGCTAAATGTTGGCATATAAACGAAGGAGTGTGAGGACACATTGAAAAGCAACACTCTTTTAGAGGTTAGAAATGTAAAAAAACACTTTCCTGTTAGTGATAAAAAATTATTTTCTACACAAAAAAATTATGTTCAAGCCGTAAATGGTGTTAGCTTTACCATCAATGAGGGAGAAACCTTTGGGTTAGTTGGGGAGTCCGGCTGCGGTAAAAGTACTTTGGCACGATTGATTATGGGGTTAATCAAAGCAGATAGTGGTGAAATCAACTTTGAAGGTAGAAATTTCCTAGATTTACGTGGGAGGGAACTACGTAAAAGCCGAAAGCAAATGCAAATGGTATTCCAGAAACCCTATGAATCACTCAATCCTAAAATGACAGTTGGACAGATAATTAGTGCACCGTTTGATATTCATGGTGTTTATAACAAACAAGAACGCGTACAAAAGGTTAAAGATTTACTAGAAATGGTTGGCTTAAGTCAGCAGTATATCAATCGATATCCACATGAATTTTCTGGAGGTCAAAGACAGCGAATTGGAATTGCCCGTGCGATTGCCCTAAACCCCAAATTAGTCATTTGTGATGAAGCGGTATCTGCGCTTGACGTCTCCATTCAATCTCAAATTTTAAATCTATTAAATGATTTACAAAAAGAATTTAAACTAACTTATTTGTTTATCTCCCATGATTTATCAGTCGTAAAACATGTAAGCGATAAAATTGGTGTTATGTATTTAGGAGAAATGGTTGAGGTTGGGGATGCAGAGACAATCTACAAAAATCCTAAGCACCCATATACGCAAGCTTTACTTTCAGCGATTCCAATTCCAGATCCTACCTTTAAAAAGGAACGAATTGTCCTCGAAGGAGATCTTCCTAGTCCGATTAATCCGCCAAGCGGTTGCCGATTAAGTACAAGATGTCCTTATGTTATACCACTTTGTAAAGAAATTAAACCAGAGCTAAGTACGATAGGTTCCAATCACATGGCTGCTTGCCATTTATTCTCTGAATCCAAATTACAAAAGATCAATTAAATTTTCTGAGAAGTTGGGGGTGAGATTATTGCTTCATTTTGTATCGAAAAACGTTGGAGTAGCTATTGTTCAAATTTTCATCGTTGCGACCCTTGTATTTTTATTGCTTCGTTTCATGCCTGGTGATCCTGCAGTCTTAGTATTAGGTACAGAAAGAGGCGCCGACCCAGCTGCTGTTGAGGCGATGCGTGCGACCCTTGGTTTGGATCAGCCACTATTAACACAGTACTTTGCTTGGATTGCAGATATACTCAGATTGGACTTTGGACAATCTCTATTTAATAACATTGATGTTACTACATATCTAGCTGAAAGGCTTCCTAAAACACTTGAATTAGCAGTTGTTGCAATTATTATCGGGTCAATTATCGGAATCAGTCTTGGAATTATTGCTGCTGTCAAACGAGGCGGAGTTGTAGATATGATTGTTTCATCTATTGCAGCAGCTGGATTATCCTTCCCAGTGTATGTAACTGGTACCGTGTTAATTTTACTTTTAAGCTTGCAATTGAATTTGTTACCTGCAAGTGGGTATACCGCTTTTTCAGAAGACCCGGTTGCCCATATCCAAAAGTTGTTCCTCCCTGCCATTACGGTAGCCTTACCGCTGGCTGCATCGATCGCGAGAATGACTCGATCCTCTATGCTTGAGGTCTTGGGCAAGGACTTTGTTCAGACGTTACGTGCTAAAGGGCTAGCTGAAAAAATGATTATTTTCAAGCATGTACTTAGAAACGCCATTATTTCTGTTATCACGGTAATAGGCTTAGAGTTAGCTAATTTAATTGGTGGAACCGTATTAATTGAGTTTTTATTCAACTGGCCTGGATTAAGTTCATTATTAGTAGAATCAATCAATAACCGTAACTATCCGATTATTCAAGGTTCAATTATCGTGATTGCAGCATTCTACATTCTAATTAATAGAGCAGTTGAAATCATTTATGGGTTAATGGATCCTAGAACACGTTAACCAAGTATTTTTATAGAAAGAGGGTGGGAGGATGGCTCGGAAGTTTTTACATCACAAAACATTCATCGTTAGTTTTATCATACTTCTTCCAATTCTCATTATTGCACTTATTGGTCCATGGATTGCACCAAATGATCCTTTAGAAATTGATTCTACCAACGTACTAAAAAGTGGTACATCTGGGCATTTGTTAGGAACCGATGAATATGGAAGAGATATACTTAGCCGATTAATCCTAGGTATTCGTCCAACTATGCTTGTGGCATTAGGAGCAACGTTAATCGCATTTTTTGGCGGAGTCGGGTTGGGTGTAATAGCCGGTTATGCTCGAGGATTAACTGAAAAAATGATCATGCGAGCAATCGACATTGTGTTATGTTTCCCACCCATTCTACTTGCCTTAATGGTAGTTGGATTTTGGGGTTCTGGTGTAAAAAACCTTATTTTGATTATCGGTGTACTTTATATCCCGCGTTTCGCACGGATTACCCATTCCGCTACACTTCAGGTTAAAGGATTGGAATATGTACAAAGTGAACTTTCTTTAGGAGCTTCTCATTTTAGGGTCATCACCAAAGCGATTTTACCAAATATCATGTCTCCGTTAATTATCCAAATCAGCTTAACGATAGCGGCCGCTATTTTACTAGAATCTGGATTAAGTTTCTTAGGGCTAGGAGTTGTTCCGCCTGAACCATCATGGGGTCAAATGATTGGTGATGCTCGAGGTTATATTTATAACAATCCAATGTATGTTATCTGGCCTTCATTATGTCTTGGTGTAACGATGCTTGCCATTAATTTAATGGGAGATAGTTTTAGAGATATCTTAGACCCGAGACTAAAGAATAAACAGTAGAAGGTATTAAAAGCGTTTACAATATATTTTTATTAAAGGGAGTGAAAGTATGGCTAAAAGATTGATTGTATTGGTTGTCTTATTGTTTGGGTTAGTAGTGTTCTTAGGAGCTTGTTCAAGTAAGGAAAATGCATCCTCTGATTCAAAATCAGGGGATGCAGCAGGAGATAAATCTGGAGGTTCTTTAACGTTTGGATTAGCTGCAGAACCAACAACCATGGATCCTTATATCCAAAACGGAACACATGGTAGAACAGTTAAGTTTGCGATTTTCCGTGGGCTTTATAATTACAATGAAAAAGGCGAGTTAGAAGCAGAACTAGCAGAATCGTATACAACAAATGACGAATTGACACAATACACATTTAAACTTCGAGATGCAAAATTCCATAATGGAGATCCTGTAACTGCAGAGGATGTCAAATATACTTACGAGCGTATATTAGCTCCAGATAGCAAGGCGACATTCAAAACAGAACTATCAATCATTAGTAGCATTGAAGTGGTAGACGAAAAAACTATTTCGTTTAATCTTTCAGAGCCTTCCGCTCCTTTCATTCACTATACAGCACTTCCAGAATCTGTTGTAGTATCAAAGTCTTATACTGAAGAAAACGGAGAAGATATCGCGACTAAGCCAATGGGTGCAGGACCATTTAAGTTTGTTTCATGGGCTCAAGGAAGCAATATCATTGTTGAAAAGTTTGATGATTACTACAAAGAAGGCAAACCTTATTTAGATGAAATCAAGTTCCAATTTTATACTGATGAGAACACACGAGTTAATGCTCTTCGTGCGGGCGATGTCACTTTGATTGAGAACGTCCCTTGGAAGGATACTGAATCCATTGGTCAGATGGAAAATCTAAAGCTTGAAAGTGCAAATGGACCTTTTATGGCATTACAATTTAACACCGATTTTGAACCATTTAATAATCCAAAGGTAAGACAGGCGATTGCCTATGGTATTGATCGTAAAGCAATCCTTAATACGGCATTTAGCGGTCGTGGAGAGGCAATTTACGGAATGGCGATTTTAGAAGGTTATATGGGCTATGATGAAAAGTTCACTAAACACTTTAAGCATGATGTGAAAAAAGCAAAAGAGCTTCTTGCAGAAGCAGGTTATCCAAACGGATTCAAAGCTAAACTATTATCCACTTCTCAGTATGGAATGCACGAGCAAACAGCCGTTGCAGTACAATCAGAATTAAAGAAAATTGGTATTGAGGTAGAATTAGAACTTCCTGATTGGGCAACTAGAATTAATAAAAACGTTCAAGGGGATTATCAATTCTTAGTCGCAGGAACTTCTGGAGACATTACAGATGGTGATTGGATGAGTAACTTCTACCAAGGTGGACCGGCAAGATTAAATAACTCAGCAAACTTTGATGATGAGCAGATTAATAGCTTGCTAGCTCAAGGTAAGAAGGAAAAGGATCCTGCAAAACGTGAGGAAATCTACCAACAGTTGATTGAAAGAGCAATGGAATTATCACCATTCGTTTACTTGAATTGGAGAGAACAAAGCTATGGAATGCAAAAGAATGTGGATGGCTTTGTAAACCTTGATGGTTTCCTATCTTTCCAATCAGGTTTAACTTTAGAAGACACATATCTTAACGATTAATAAATTGTTTCAGACTCTACTTAAAAGTCATGGAGTGGAAGGTTTATGAAGTTAGTTGGAATAGGTGATAATGTCGTTGATTTCTATGAAGATCAAAGCACGATATATCCTGGTGGAAATGCTCTAAATGTAGCTGTTGTTAGTAAAAGAAATGGCGCAGAGAAGAATGGGTACATTGGAATTATCGGTGATGACTTAGAGGCAGAACATATATTAAATACTCTAAGACAAGAAGAGATTGATGTGACGAGAATTCGTAAAATGTATGGCCCAAATGGTAAAGCGTATGTTGCTTTAGATGAAAACGGAGATCGGGTCTTTAAGAAAACCAATCGAGAGACCAGAGTACAATCAATAGCAACTTTACAATTTACGGATGCGGACCTAAATTATATTAACGAATTTGATGTTATTCATACGAGTATAAACAGCAACATTGAACATGAGCTGCAAAGATTAAGTTACAAACCAATTTCGTATGATTTTTCAATAAAAAGTAAATATGACAAAGAGTATTTAGCAAAGGTTTGTCCTTTCATACAATTTGCCTTCTTTTCCGGTAGTGGAATGAATGTGGGTGAAATTGAAGAATTAATCCAATACGTCCACACATTTGGCGTGAAAATTGTTGTGGTAACAAGGGGTGGAGAGCCAGCTATTTGTTCAGATGGTCAGAAACAGTATCTGCAGCCACCAATCGAAACAGAAATTGTTGATACAATGGGGGCAGGGGATTCTTTCATTGCAGGCTTTATTACATCCTATTTCGATACACTCGATATACCGGCTGCCTTAAGGAATGCAGTGAACTCGGCAGGGAAAACCTGCAAGACTTATGGTGCATTTGGGTACGGGAAGAAGGTGTAGAAGAATATTTGTTTATTAATTGAGGAAGGTGTTCAGCGATTGTGCTGAGCACCTTTTTGAATGTGCACCAGCATGTGTGCACATTCGAAAAGGTGTAAGTCCCGAACTAAGTAGTTTTATCTTTTATCTCTATTGCTGTAAATGATATTTTTTAATTTTAAGATAAAGTGTATTCTGACTTATTTTAAGGATCGTAGCTGCCTTACTAATATTCCAGCTTACATAATCCAACGTTCTTCGAATCAGCTCTTTTTCTGAATGAACAAGGTGACTTAGTCTTACATTTAATATTGCTTGTGGTCGCTGTCGAAGCTGTAAAGAACGCGTTACTCATATTTGTGAAAATGTAAACCCTGACCGACCAGGTTCCGCTTATGGATAAATAGATATGGGTAGATGGGTTGGAGGTCAATTCGAATATGTTATAGTACCTTATGCTGACTTCCAACTATTTAAGTTCCCGGATAGTGACCAAGCCATGGAAAAAATCAGGTACTTAACGATGCTCTCAGATATATTCATAACAGGCTATCATGGAGCAGTAAGTGCAGGTGTAAAACCAGGATCAAACCTTGGAGAACAGATCGAACAAATTCTTGGAACACCAGAGGTTGACTGTGCAGTAGACTGCGTTGGATTTGAAGCCTCGGCTCATGGAACCAATGCTGTGGAAGCACCTGCAACGGTTATTTCATTAGATGAAGCTCCAAGAGGATATATGAAATTTGACAAAGGGGCTGCTCGAAAATTCGTCATTGATCCTCATGGACTTGTAAAATAAAAAAGTTTTTCATAGTTTACTAGTCGCTTCATACCATAGTTAGAAAACCCTCACATAAGCATATGCACCTCTTTAGGTAGACAGATTGAAAAAAAAAATCTGTTTTCTTGAAGGGGAGTATTTTTTATAGTCTAAAATTTTAACTATTGAAGGGACCTGAGAAGGGTCCTTTTTTTGTGCTTTTAATACTTAGAAGTTTGCTAATTGTTTTCGCTGTAGGCGGGAAGGCTCCCTTACAGCCTTGAAAAGAGAGTGCTGGCAAACAACAGCGACTGTAACAAAACCAAATTTTAAAAACACAAGAGTAATATTTTAATAATCAAGTAGGAATTTAATCTGTTAATATTTAAAATATAAAAAAATTAGTAATAGTGAAATTGTTAAAAGAACAAAGGAAGATTTTAAAACAAAGTTTTCAGAAATTTCTATACTATCTAGTTAAGGGGGAACATGCTTGGCTGAGATCTTGATTGTTGATAATGATATCGAAGCAAGAAAAGAGCTTTGTGAGTTAATTAGAGAAAGTAAGTACAGCTACTTAACGACCTATGAAGCCAGTACCGCCCAAAGAGGATTATTACTTCTCAAACAAAATCAACCTAGTGCTCTTATCATCGATCTATCTTTACCTGAGATGAATGGCATGAATTTTGGAAGGGCAGCTTTGGAGCTTTATCCTGATCTTCCTATTATTATTGTCACTCAGTTAAAAATGTTTGATTTAGCACAGGAAGCGATTAATTCCGGTTTTTCCTCCTATTTATTGAAACCGCTTACTAAAAATGAATTGATTCACACTTTTGATCGCGTGTTACCAAAAGGGCTGAGTAAGGAAGTCATGCAAAGCATGAACTCAGTAAACCGATTGGATTCAAATGACCTGAAAAATCCGATTGAAAGTGCGATTCAGTTTATTCAATCGAATTATAGTGAGGCACTCTCCTTAAAGGGAATTTCTGATCAAGTTTATTTAAGTCCCTCTTATTTTAGTAAACTCTTTAAGGAAGAAACGGGGATGACCTTTGTAGAATACTTGTCTTTTGTAAGAGTACAAAAGGCAAAGGGGATGTTAAGACTCTCTGCACTTCCTATAGATATTATTGCTCACAATACAGGTTTTTCTAATCAAAGCTATTTTTCAACAACCTTCAAAAAGATCGTTGGGAAAACACCAAGTGAATATAGGGACCAATTTCATTGGGAGTATCACAAGGAAGTCAAAGTTTAGGAGGTGGACAAATGATTCCTATACATAAAGAAATAAAGAGAGTTAAACAAAATCAACTGAGGGGTGTTCTTGGTACGATCATTTCAACAGAAGGTTCTACCTATCAAAAGCCAGGGGCTAAATGCTTCATTTCCAGTGATGGAACCTTAACTGGCCTCCTTAGTGGGGGCTGTGTAGAAAGTGATCTTATCGAACATGCGTTTAAGGTTCTAGAGAGCGGAGTTCCACAAACCCTACATTATAATTTCCAAGATGATGGTGACATTGTTTGGGGGCTTGGACTTGGCTGTAACGGAAAAATGAATATCTTCCTTGAACCCTATGAATCTGAGATGAACCCAGCTTCCCATATCATAGAAGAGTTTTTTACCACTTCCTTAACTAAGCAAATATGCCAGCTAATCGTTGTAGAGGCTAATAATCCTAATTTGATTGGAACGCGATGGCTGCTTGATCCTCAAAATGGCCAAGAAGAATTACTGAATATCCAATATCCAGAGATTACTAATTATTTTTCACAAAATTACATTCCGTTAAAACCAGGAGTTACTTTCGTGGGTGGAGAGCATCAACTTCATATCTATACCGAAATCACGACTCCACCTCCTAACTTAACCATATTTGGTGCTGGCCCTGATGCCATGCCACTAGTACGAATAGCCAAACAATTAAATTGGTATGTCACCTTGGTCGATCATCGAGCTGCGTATGCAAACACTGCTCTATTTCCAGATGCAGACGAGATTATCGTCTATGCCAAAGATCAATACCCACCGGTTACAATAACCAGTCAATCCTACGTTGTCTTAATGACCCATCATTTCTTACAAGATCAAATGCTATTAGAAGGATTGCATCAATCGGATGCCGCTTATATTGGGTTGCTTGGTCCGCGAAAGAGAACCGAGGAACTGATTTCAACGAGTGATAAGCTGAAACATGATGATGATTTTTCACACATCCATAGTCCCATTGGGCTTGATATCGGTTCAAAAACACCAGAAGAAATCGCCTTAAGTATATTAGCTGAAATCACGTTGATCCACCGCGGAGGATCCGGATTAAAGCTAACCGAGTTAAAGGGAGATCTATCGTTATCCCAGAAAAGGAGTGTGATGAATTATTGAAGGTCAACATCAAGTATGGGGAGTGATCCTAGCTGCTGGCTTTTCTAAAAGAATGGGAACGGCAAAAATGATCCTGCCTTATAATGGGAAATCGATTCTTCAACATGTGATTAATCAGGGTTTAGGCTCCTCACTATCAGGCATTTCCGTTGTCATTAATCCGGATGTACCTGGACTCTATCAAGAAGCGACTGTCACGGGAGTGAATCAGATTTTGATCAATGATCAAGCTTCAGATGGGATGTCCACTTCTGTGAAGCTTGGCTTACGTTCTATACCGAATCATATAAAGGCTGCAGTATTCTTATTAGGAGACCAGCCACTTCTTTCGTCTGATGAAATCAATAAGGTGATCAAGGATTACGATAGGCAAAAGGACAGACCATTAATCGTGCAAGCCTCCTATCAAGGGGAAAAGGGACATCCTGTCTTATTTGATCGAAAAATGTTTCCTTATCTTTTGGATGCAAAAGGGGATGAAGGTGGTCGATCGGTTCTGAAAAAATTCCAAAAAGAAGTATTTTATTCAGAAATGGGTAAAAAGCAAATCCCAGATATTGATACGTTAGTAGATTATGAAAATTTACTTCGGGAGGAGGTCGTGTAATGGAAAAAGTCATAGGCCAAGCGGTTACGAGAGTAGAGGATGGAAGACTCTTAACCGGACAAGGAAAGTATATTGATGATATTGGAACACCTGCCAACACCGCTCATATTGCCATTTTAAGAAGTACTTACCCACACGCCAAAATACTCTCAATCGATACCTCTGAAGCAATGAATCTTCGTGGTGTGAAGGGAATAGTGACGGGAAAAGATATTCTACCATTTGTTCAACCCTTTAGCGTGGGGGTTAGTGCTCCTGTTAAGTACTATCCGATGGCAATTGATAAGGTGCGCTATGTAGGTGAACCGGTCGCAGTTGTTGTGGCCAAAAATCGTTACATCGCAGAGGATGCTTTGGAAAAAATTAAGGTCGTCTATGAATCTCTTACACCCATCGTAGCTATAGAGAAATCGTTAGAGGAGGATGCTCCACTTCTTCATGAACATATCGGTTCTAATATTGCGAACCATCGAACCTTTCACTACGGAAAGGTGGAGGAAGCCTTTGAAGAGGCTGATCGCATTATTAAACACAAGTTTCACTTTCCTAAATATTCCGCAACACCAGTAGAAACCTATGGAATGATTGCCCAGTATGAAGAGAGTTCCAATCAATATACGATTCATGCGAATTTTCATGGTCCCTTTGTTATTCAATCGGTCATGGCGGGTGCCTTAAAAATACCTAGTAATCGATTAAGAATTATTGTTCCGAAAGACATTGGCGGCAGTTATGGAATTAAGGCTGGAACTTATCCATACATCGTTTTATGTGCCGTCGTTAGTAGAATTGTCGGCTGTCCTGTGAAATGGATTGAGGACCGTCAGGAGCATTTATCTGCTAGTTCCAGTGGAACGGACCGTGTCACTTATATAGAAGCAGCTGTCAAGGAAGATGGGAAGGTACTAGGTTTGAAAATGAAGTTAATTGATAACGTAGGGGCGTATATTCGAGCACCTGAGCCAGCCTGTTTGTATAGAACCCATGCCAATTCAACCGGTGCCTACGATATACCTAATTTAATGATTGATGCTTACGCCATTATGACCAACAAGCTACCAACAGGGCTGATTCGAGGGTATGGGGGCCAAGAATTATATTTTCCACTAGAGCGAATCATGCAAGAAATTGCTCATGAACTACAACTGGATCCTGCTGATGTGCTTAGACGAAATCTAATTAAAAAGGAGCAATTCCCTTATCAAACAGCCTCTGGCGGTATTTATGATAGCGGTGATTATGAAAAGGGCTTTGAGCTTGCCTTAGACATGGGGAACTACAAGGAAATTGAACAGAAAAGAGAAGACGCCAGACGAAGAGGGAAATTATTTGGGGTCGGGTTAGCCTGTATTGTTGAACCGTCAGGCTCGAACATGGGGTATATCACCATTGCCCTTACACCGGAGGAGAGAGCTTCCTCTTTACCGAAGTCAGGCTGTGCCGAAGCAGCGACGATCTCCATGGATCCGATGGGCTGTGTGAATGTTCGCATCAGTACGACGCCTTCTGGGCAAGGTCATGAAACGGTTTCTGCCCAAATTGTCTCAGACGTATTAGGAATACCAAGAGAACAAATTAATGTCGTCGCAGAGCTCGATACCTCAACCAGTGCCTGGTCAATTGCTTCAGGCAGTTATTCCAGTCGATTCGCATCCCTTGGCTCTAGTGCGGTATTTTACGCCGCACATAAAGTAAGAAAAAAATTAATTAAAATCGCCGCTTATCTTCTACAAGCTGACGAGGATGACTTAACCATTGAAAACGGATCCATCGTTTCTATAAAGGATCCTTCCATCAAATATTCATTAAAAAGAGCGGCAGGTTCTGCCCATTGGAATCCTCTCTCTCTACCAGATGGCATGGAGCCTGGAATTTATGAAACCTACTATTATACAGCAAAGGTCGCAGAGCCACCGGATGAAAATGACTTAGTGAACTCATCTGTTACCTATGGTTTCGTTGCTGATATGGTGACAGTGGAAGTCGATCCCGATACAGGTGAAGTTCAGATTATTGATTATTTTACCGTTCACGATGCTGGTAAACTATTAAATCCGTTAATTGTAGATGGTCAAATATACGGGGGACTGGTTCATGGGCTAGGAGGAGCCATGTATGAAGAGCTTGCCTATGATGACAAAGGCCAATTTTTAACCGGGTCCTTTATGGATTATTTATGCCCAACCGCACCAGAAATTCCAAACATCACCATTAAACATATCGAAACTCCATCGCCTCTTACTCCACTAGGAGCGAAGGGATTAGGAGAGGGAAATACGATGAGTGCACCAGCTGTGATTGCCAATGCCGTTAATGACGCTTTAAAGCCGTATGGAGTGATGATTGATACTTTACCTTTAAGTCCGAATCGAATTTGGAATCTCTTAAATAAGGCTAAAGAAACGAAAGGGGCGAATCAAGTATGAATGGAGAAGGAAGCTTAACGCTTGAAGCAGGATTGGAACAATCATGGGAGATTCTATTAGATCCTAATGTCCTGCAGAAATGTATTATGGGCTGTAATAAACTAACGCAAGTCGAGGAAAACAAATATAAGGCGGAGTTAGCGATTGGAATTGCAGCTGTTAAAGGAAAATATGAATCTACCATTGAAATTGCCGATATTGAAAATCTAAAAAGCTATAAGTTGATTGTAAAGGGTGAAGGGGGACCAGGAAATGTGGAAGCAACCGGTGTCATTCATCTGAAGCACCAGGACGAAAATCAAACCTTACTGTCCTATACGTATGAAGCAGAAGTGGGCGGAAAGGTCGCGATGGTCGGTCAAAGAATGTTGAGTGGGGTGGCCAAACTGATTATTCAAGACTTTTTCAAGAAATTTGGGAAAGAGTTAAAAAACATAGAAAAAAGTGCTTGATGAAAAGAAAGGAGGGATGATAGCGATTGAAACCAGCTCAATTTGACTACTATTGTCCAAAAACTGTAGATGAAGCACTTCGTCTATTAGAAGAATCGGGTTTTGATGGAAAAATCATCGCAGGTGGACAGAGTCTAGTTCCCATCATGAATATGAGGCTGTCTACCCCTGAGTGTTTAATCGATATTAATCGCTTGCAGGATCTAGACTTTATCGATTACGAGGAAGGACTTGTAAAGATCGGAACCTTGACAAGACAAAACCGTGTGGAGACATCAGATCTCATCCGTCAGCACATCGGTTTATTGAGTGAAGCGGTTCCATTCATCGGCCATGTCCAGACTCGGAATCGTGGAACCATTGGTGGTAGTTTGGTTCATGCAGATCCTACCGCCGAAATCCCTCTGGCCTTAATGACCATGGGTGGCTCCGTTCAAATTGCATCCACTGATGAAGTGAGAACCGTAAATGCGGAGGATTTCTTTGTCACCTACTTAACAACCGATGTGATGCCTACGGAACTTTTAACAGAGATCCACATTCCGATTTGGGAGGGAAGAGTGGGCTATTCCTTTCAAGAAATATCACGCAGGCACGGAGATTTTGCTTTAGTGGCATCAGCCTGTCAATTAAGCGTGGATGATCAAAATCGTATTTCAGACGCTAGATTGGTTCTTGGTGGTGTCGAAGCGGTTCCTCTATTAGTGACACAGGCGAATGACATTTTACAAGGCGAAAGGTTAACGGATTCGCTTCTAGACAAAGTGGCAGCCATTGTTTCGGAAGTGATTGATCCTGAATCCGATCTCCATGCCTCAGCTGACTATCGGAGGCATATAGCTCAATCATTATCAAAACGAACGTTACAAGAGGCGTATGTAAAAGCAGGGAGGTGATGACTATGACGGTTCATGAAGTAGAAGTAAAAATTAATGGAAAAACATACAAAGAAGAAGTCGAATCCAGAATGTTGTTAAGTGACTTCTTGCGAGAAACCTGTGGATTGACCGGGACACATGTAGGTTGTGAACATGGTGTTTGTGGTGCCTGTACGGTCATTGTCAATGATTCGGCTGTTAGAAGCTGTTTAATGTTTGCCGTTCAAGTTGATGGCCAAGAGGTGCAAACCGTTGAAGGATTAGCGCAGAACGGACAGCTCAATCCCTTACAACAGAACTTTGTCGAATGTCATGGATTACAATGTGGATTTTGTACTCCTGGAATCTTAATGTCCACCACAGATTATTTGAAGAAACATTCAACCCCATGTAAAAAAGATATTCAAGACATGCTGTCTGGGCATCTCTGCCGATGTACTGGTTATGACGGCATTGTAAAAGCGATTGAAAAAACAGTAGAGGATCAAAAAGTAAACATTTAAATGTATAGAAGGGAGTTGCATGAATGAATCTTTCAACGATTTTTAATTTTGCGGTTGAAAGGCATCCAAATCGGATTGCCGTAGTTGAAGGGAGTAGACGCTATACTTATAACCAATTAGACAAAGAAATTATGAAAGTAGCAGCTTCTTTACAAAGAATCGGAATTCAAAAAAATGATCGGGTAACGCTTTTATTAAAAAACCGCCTTGAGAATGTCATCCTATATTGGGCAATCCAGGCTTTAGGGGCTGTGTACACGCCAATCAATTTCAGATTATCGGCAAAAGAAGTGGAATATTGCGTAAACGATTCCGAATCTAAGGCAGTGATCTATGAAAAGGCAAGTGAAACATCTGTATTAAAAGCAACCTTCCATACAAAACCCATTTTATTAGGGGTCGGAGAAGTAGAAGGTGCAGATATTTACTATGATGAGCTAGTTCAGAGAAGTCCTGGAACCTTTGTGAAACCAGAAATTCATGATGATGATATCGCTCTTATGCTGTATACATCAGGGACAACCGGGAAACCAAAAGGAGTCCCAAGAAGCAATAAAAATGAGTATTCGGCAGCGATTGCTCACATTATCCAAAATAAATACGAGGATAATGAGAGTACATTAGGAACGATGCCGCTTTACCATACGATGGGGATGAGATCTCTTCTATCGATTGCCTTTTTAAATGGGAAATATGTGGCTTTACCTGATTTTGATGCAAAAGAGGCCCTTGAAATCTTAAGTTATGAAGAAATTACCTGTGTGTATTTAGTTCCTACTCTCTATCACGATATGCTGAATCACCAGGATTTTCATCAATACAATCTTCAGAGATTAAAGAAAATCGGGTATGCGGGTGCATCGATGACGACCGCCTTAACGGAAAAATGTGTAGAGCTATTAAAGCCAGATGTTTTTGTCAATCACTATGGTAGTACGGAAATCTATACCTTCTCCATTTGCCCGAATGTGGCTGAGAAACCCGGTTGTGCCGGGAAACCAGGATTTCATCAACGCATCCGCTTAGTGACAGCAGATGCGGAGGCGAATTCTACACCTGAGGACCAGATTGGAAAAGGGGAGATTGGTGAGATTATTGTTTCTCTCGATTCGATCGAAAGCTTTAAAGGATATTGGAACAGACCGGATGCCACGAAGAAGGCGATTCGTGAGGGCTGGTATTTTACTGGTGATCTAGGTGTCATGGATGATGATGGTGACTTATATGTAGTAGGTCGAGTCGATGACATGATCATTTCAGGCGGAGAAAATATCCATCCACTAGAAGTGGAAGATGTCCTTTCAAAGCATCCGAAGGTGTTCGAAGTTGCGGTAGCTGGGGAAGATGACGATCGCTGGGGTCAAATTGTAACCGCCTTCATTGTCCCGAAGGATGGAACCGTAACCGTTCAAGAGTTAGATGAATTTTGTAAAAATAATCCGAAACTATCTAATTTTAAACGACCAAGAAAATATGTGTTTATCAAGCAAGTTCCAAAGAGTCCAGTAGGTAAAATCCTTCGACGAAAATTAAGAGAAGGCGAATTTGAAGTATTTCAGAAAGATAATAATTTAGTAGGTTAAAAGAGAGGGGAAATCATAATGGTAGAAACAGCCAAAAAATATGATCATATCAGAGTGGAGAAAAATATAGAGAGGCAAACGGCTACAATTGTGTTCGATCGTCCTGAAAAGATGAACTATATCAGTATGCTGGCGAGAGCCCAATTTGCTGAAATATTTAAGGAACTAGATAAAGATGATGAAGTTCGCGTGATTATTATTAAGGGTGAAGGGACTCAAGCTTTTAGCGCAGGAGGAAGTATTCCTGAATTTATGGAAACACATCAGGAAGAATTATCACATCTTGCGGTTCATGTCGCAGCCCCTGAACGTTCACCAAAGCCCGTTATTGCTCAATTACAAGGATATACATTTGGTGTGGGATTTGAAATTGCCATGGCTTGTGATTTTAGAATCGCAGCGGATGATACGCTTATGGCATTACCTGAAATGAATCTTGGTATGATCCCAGGAAGCGGTGGAACACAACGTGTCGCAAGAGCGGTAGGTTTAACTAGAGCAAAAGATATGATTATGAGAGCCAGAAGAATTCCAGCCGATGAGGCATATCAATGGGGATTAGTGACAAAAGTAGTGGCTAAAGAGGAATTAGATAAAGAAGTGGAATTATTAGCTATGGAGCTAGTGAGATTTTCACCTCTTGCTCAAAAGGTTTGTAAAGCGGTGTTAAATGCAGCAGAGGAATCTCCGCTAAGTGCGGGACTAGATATCGAAGGAAAAGCATACGGACTGTTAAGAACAACAGATGATTTCCGTGAAGGGGTAGCTGCATTTGCTGAAAAGAGAAAACCCAATTTTACAGGGAAGTAAGAGAAGGGGAGATTACCTCCCCTTTTTAGAGGGTGAACCTTAATTTCATTTTGTGGTTAATTTTCCGAATTTTCAAATAAAAGGAGGATTCGAAATGAGTGAATTTAATCTAGTTCAAAGTTTAAAAGGTGTGCCTAAATTCCTAAATCTTAATACAATAAGCGCGGGAACACTTGCGGCTATCTTTGGATGTACAGGTCCAGCGTTAATTGTTATTGGTGGTGCAGCTAGTGGAGGATTAACCCATCAACAAGCGATTTCTTGGTTATTTGCCATCTATTTCTTCGGAGGACTTTTAGGTATTTATTTAGCGTTAAAATATCGTCAACCCATTGCTGGTGCGTATTCGATTCCAGGTGCGGTGCTGGTTGCAGGAGCCCTTACGCAATTTTCGTTAAATGAAGCGGCTGGAGCTTATTTCGTTGCTGGTGTCCTGGTTCTTATTCTCGGGGTGACAGGACTCATCGGAAAAATCATGAGGTGGATCCCCTTACCAATTGTCATGGGAATGATTGTTGGAGCGATGATTCGTTTTGGAACGGGTATGATTACCTCTATTGAAGCAGCACCATTAATTGCTGGTTCTGCAGTTGTTGTCTATTTACTCTCCTCCAGATATCTTAAAAAAGTGCCACCTATTGTCTCTGCATTTGTCGTATCCATGGTTGTAGCCCTACTTTTAAATCAATTTAAAATGGGAGATATTGAAAGCGGATTCATAACACCTCAACTCGTAATGCCAAGCTTTAGTCTCGATGCGATTGTTTCCATCGCAATTCCACTTGCTCTGTTAGTCATTGGGGCAGAAAATGCACAAGCCACGGGGGTATTAATGGCTCAAGGCTATAAACCACCAGTCAATGCCATGACGGTTTGGAGTGGAATTGGAGGAATTGTCACCTCATTCTTTGGAGGTCATAATGCAAATATAGCTGGTCCGATGACAGCCATTTGTTCATCTCAAGAAGCAGGTGAGAAGAAAGAAGGTCGCTATGCAGCAGTAATTGTAAATGGAACATTATTTGCTTCCTTTGGTTTATTTGCAGGTGTCGTTGTTCCTTTTGTCTCTGCCATGCCAGGAGTCTTAGTTGCTACAGTAGCAGGTCTTGCTATGATTGGTGTTCTCCTGAGTTCACTCCAAGCCGCTTTCTCTGATAGTAAATTTCAAATTGGAGCTTTTTTCGCATTAATTATCGCCATGTCTGGTGTAAGCTTCTTTAGTGTAAGTTCACCGTTCTGGGCCATTATTGGCGGAGTGGTTGTCTCTTTAATTATTGAAAAGAGTCATTTTACTGTTAAAAGCGAGGAAACATCAACGGGTGAAACTTCCGCGGTTGAAGTGGTTTAGTAGAATATAAACTAAAAAATAGTATGAGAAGAAGTTCGATTAAGATACGAACTTCTTCTTTTTGTACATCAAAAAGGAGTTGGGCTTGGTAACATGTTTAAATTTTCGATTCGATGAAAGCAGCCGCACCTGCTACTGCCAAAATCAATAATACGGGATACGTAACTGGTACGTACACATATAAAAGTACCACCAATATCGCACTCCAGATTCCGGTACACCAATAACAGCTCAAGAGTTTCCCCATGAAATGACGTATGCCAGTTCCTTTAATGATTATTTCTTCTCCGGATTCATCCAAGAATGGCTTTCGAATAAATTCAGTAATGCTATCAAATACGATTAAATGTGTTAAACGGAATGAAGCCAAGATGAGAATTAAAAGGTCAAACCATCCCAAATGCATGAAATCATCTCCTTGTGCAACAGAAAAAAAGCAAGAACGAGATTCTGCTTCTCTCCAAGAGCATTTTCTGCCTAAAGATAATATATGCACCCTCTCATTTTGGGTGAAATATAGGATCCCATCCCGTCCCTTTCATTTGTATTTTAGAGTTAGGGAATAACCCATTTTTTCGCATTCAATATATTGGTCCAAGCGGCGGTGTGCTCCTTCTAATAAAATATCGGGATTAAAATATTAATTTTTGAGGGATGTGTTGTTTATGGTTTGTCCGTGTAATCAGACAACGACAACAGGCACTCCCGTTGTAATTACGCCCAGCAATGGAACTTGTTTACCACTAGGTAACTATCATGTTGCTATTATGTGTACAGCTTGCACGAGACTCATCCATGTACAGGTGCCACGTGTACTAACATTCCTGTTGATTTCCTTTTTCCCAGGCAACAGGAACGGTTACGGTCTATATTTCTCGAACCGAATCCTGGTGCAGGGGGGTGATAATATGGGATGCGGATGCAGAGGTAACAAAAACAAGCGTATGGAGAATAAGAAAAGACGAGTCAGAGAGGTACTCCAAAAGAGTAAACAGGTTTCGACAGAAGGATTAGGATCAACTCTTTCCGGGATTACACCAAATGAGCAGGCTCAAGCGGCTCCTAGAACGCCAGATCCTACACCGGAAGATCCATCGAAGTCATCTTAGGTTATAATACGCCACCAACAAGATTGACAAAATCGAATGTCTTTTATTGTTTTGAGCATAGGTCGTAGTTGTTTAAGAGTACCATTCCTTTATGGTGCTCTTTTTGGTCAATGGCTAACATTTTTAGCAACGACTTGAAAATCCAGAAACATAACTGTTTTTTCTGCGTAAAAGTCTGAATTCTATATTGTTCCCTAGCTATATTTGTGACACCTTTATATATAGATGCTTTAACGTAAACTCGCAGTGAAACAATAAGGGGGAATATGATGGAGAAGTCGGGATTATCTGATCAAGAAATAATGGAAAGGGCCAAAACAGCTTTGGAAATTCCTAATGCCCTCGACATCAGAGGTAATATCACATTACCAGTAACCTCTGATCAAGGAGCAATGATATCCTGGGAAACGGATAGACCAGATATCGTAAATATAAATGACGAGAAAAATGAACATTATGATGATACTCCAGCTGGTATGGTAATAAGACCAGAAACGGATACAACAGTTAAGCTAACTGCCACAATAACGGTTGGTAAGATAACGGATAAAAAACAATTTTCCCTTTTAGTAAGGGCTAAGTCCCCAAAAAAATTGTTCGCTGCTTATTTAATGTCTCATTTTGCCGGTGATCATGATACGGGAGAACAGATCTATTTTGCCATTAGTACTGATGGTTTACATTGGAATGACCTAAATAATAGTCAACCAGTAATCACTTCTGATATTGGTGAAAAGGGAGTAAGAGATCCTTTTATCCTTCGATCATCAGAAGGGGATCCCTTTTATATGCTTGCTACCGATTTACGTATTGCCAATGGTAAAGGGTGGGAGGTTGCGCAGACGGCTGGAAGTAAATCGATTATGGTTTGGGAATCCAATGATTTAGTAAACTGGTCTGAACCAAGAATGATTGAAGTCGCTCCACGGAATGCTGGGGATGCCTGGGCTCCAGAAGCCTTTTATGATGAAAAGACGGGAGAATATATCGTCTATTGGGCGTCAAGGGTTGCCGATCAAAACGGAAATTTTGGACCACATCGTATTTACTATGCAAAGACAAGGGATTTCCGTATGTTTACAAAACCCAATCTGTTTATTGAACGTTCAGATGACACGCATATTATTGATACAACCATCATTAAAGATGGGTTATTCTATTATCGATACTCAGGGGATGGACAAATCACCATAGAAAAAAGTGAACACTTACTCGGTAGATGGTCAAAGATTGGATCCATCGAAGCCTCAACGGGCTTAACTGGACATGATGTGGAGGGCCCTTTGGTTTTTAAATTTAATGATAGAGAAGAATGGTGTTTAATGGTTGATCAGTATGCTACAGGCAAGGGTTATCTCCCTTTACGAACCCCAAATTTATTAAGCGGAGAATTTACTAAATTACCAACTTCTGAGTATTCCTTAGGTTCGACTAAAAAGAGGCATGGTTCTGTTATTGCTATCACAAGAAAAGAATACGAAGCAGTAAGAGCAAAATGGGATGATATTTGAGAAAAATATATTTTTCAACTTCCGAGGTGAGAGTCTATTACTTTTGGTATGAGTTAACCCTTTTTTAGTTTACTCCTTTGTGTCGCACAAATTGGCTCCGACAGATCTTGTACCGCTGGGACGGTTCTCATAGCGTTTTTCTTTCATAAGTTTAAATAAAAAGCCGACAGAACCTAAAATGTACCCTTTAGGTAGACTTTTTCTACGTGTCTACTCTATAGGGTACATTTTATTAAATAAGGTGTTCTTTTTTTTTTGCATTTTTATATTGTAGGCTTTACATGATGACTAGTTCCCCCATGACATACATGTACTATTTTATAGCATTCGGAGACTTGTACAAATGATAGTGAAATAAAAAAATTATAAAAATTAATGGGGGTAAAGATCCGTGACACCCAACTGTTAGAGCTTGCTTGGGGAGCTTATTACTGCGAGGGGAGATATGGTAATAGGTATAAGAAGTGAATTAATTTGTATGGAAATAATATCTTATTGTTTTATTCTTAAAAAGCAGTAATCTAGATTTATGATAGAGATAATCGCCTTCTGCCTGATAAAGACATAATACATATTTAATAAGGAATGATTTGATATTCAAGTTTACAATAAAATACTCTAGTTCAAATCTTAGAGACTTATGGAAATAGGAGTTTATGTCGAATAAAGTGTTTAAAAATGACAAGGAAAATGACGGGAGACAAGCGAATATAAAGATTGCAAAATAAAAGACTTCTTGCAGGAAGGCTTTTATTTATAAATATGATAATGGGGGAAACAGGGATGGGTAAAAAGAGAATATACATGCTGTTTTTAGTGATGTTTTTCTTGAGCATCACTTATGGTGTTGCAAACGCCTCTCCGAATGAGGAGATCAAGCAGTCAAATGTAAAAGGGGTAATTAAAGAAAATGGAAGTTCATTAGGGGATGCTGTGGTTTTCATTCGTGAGAAGGGGAAATTAAATTGGATTCAAACCATGACAGACTCTAATGGAGAGTTTAAGACTAAATTACATGATGGTACATTTGTTATTAAAGGTGTCAGAGAAAAAAATAAAAATTGGTATTCCACTAATGAAACCTTTGTTGTAAGTGAAGGCAAGATTGTAGGTTTAAATGATGGAGAAATTGTTCTTTCGCAAATGCAAAAAGAGAAAAAGATTAGTGGAAATTCAGGTAAAATTAAAGGCAAGTTAAAAGAAGGAAACAATGGATTACAGGCTGATTTGATTATTTCCAAGTATAGTGAGAATGAGGAAGAAATTATTAGAGTATCTTCTGAAGCTAATGGGAATTTTTCTGCTACACTTTCTGATGGTAATTATTTTCTATTTGGTGTAGAAGTGGATGGTGGCTTTTATAGATATGAATTAGGATTTTCAGTAGTTAATGGAAACGTTACAGTAGACGGGGACCCTAATAAAAAACTATCAATCAATCTACCTATCAATACCTATTCTGGAAAAGTTGAGGATTCTACAAACCCATTAATAGGAGCAAATATAGTCCTAGAGAAGCGACTTTCTGAGGATGAATATAACACTGAATTTATTCAAAGTGTTATTACGGATCATACAGGGGCCTTCTCGTTAAGAGCGTTAACTGATGGGAAATATTCTCTAAGTGTATATCATGAAACATATTATTCCTGGAATCATCTAATGTTCGAAGTTATAAATGGAAAAATTCATATTGATGGTTTGGAGGCTTCTATCCTTCAAATTTCTATTCCGGACATTAATGTAAGTGGTCAAGTGTTGGAAGGAGAATTACCAATATCAAATGCATTTGTGGAGTTTGAAAGCCAAACAGATGAGGGATATGATTGGTATAATACACAAACCGATGAGAACGGTAGTTTTCAATATAGATTAGAGGATGGAATGTATACGATCAGGTATATAGATGAACGTAATCGAAGAACAGAATTCAGTATTCCATTCGAAATCCGTGATGGGAAGCTTTTTCAGAATGGGAATGCATCGTCATTGATAAGCATTAATTTGCCTCCTGTGACATTAAATGGGAAGCTTGTAGAATCAGGGACTACACTTCAAGGATCTGTATGGATTACAAATGATGGAACATCTGAGGGGTTTAATGCACAGACAGATGAAAATGGAGTTTTTTCGTTACGTTTAAAAGATGGAACCTATCGAGTTTCTAATGGTTTCTTGAACGAAGATGGAGAACAAATTACGTTTAATACCACCTTTGACATAATCAATGGCGAGCTAATGGTAAATGGTAAAGAGCAGTCCCTCCTAGAGCTGCAGGTGCCAGGAGTTAGTTTACATGGATTGGTAAAAGACGGTGATAGAGTGGTAACGAGTGGATTAGTTTCCGTTACTTCAGATCAACAAGGTGCGGATATCTGGAAGGAAATAAACCCAGATGGAACATTTTCGATGCGTTTAACAGATGGTAACTATTATATTAGGAGTATTCAAATTGAGGATGGAAGTAGTACTGAAGTTTTCCAGCCTTTCACAGTTATGAATGGAAAGACATACGAAAATGACGAATTAAAAGATGTGTTAGAGATTTCGGTTCCACCTATTACTTTAATGGGGAAACTATCTGAAGGCGGCACCCCAATTATAGGTGGACTTTATATCATGGAAATCAATGATGCTGATAATCCTCTACAATTCTGGGGAACAACTAATGAGGATGGTGAATTTCAATTTCGCATGCTAGATGGTGATTACATGGTATATAACGTTAATCTACCAGATGGCTCAAACTTCAGCCCTGGCATAGAATTTAGTATTAGGTCAGGTCAATTATATATGAATGGTGAAATGAAAGATCAGCTTAACATTGATGTTCCACAGGTAACCTTATCCGGTAATGTATTCAATGGTGAAGAACCAGTAAATCAAGGATATTTATCTATAACTTTGTTAGAAGGGGAATTTTTCCCTGGATCAAATGGTGAGATCCAAGATGGTCACTATCAGGTTCGCCTTCATGATGGTGAATATGAGATCTCATATATATATGATTATCAATATGGTTACTATGAAATTAGGAAAAGATTTGCTATTGTTAATGGCAAACTATTTGTAGATGGCCAGGAAATAAGTACATTAGATATTAACCTACAAGATAGTTTACAATAATTTTATTTTAAGCTGAGCGGATAATTTTCCACTCAGCTTTTTTGTTCAGTTTAGGAAGGTTTTATTTTTTATACATAGATTAAGATCTTTGAGGGCCAGTTAAATTAGTATGGTGGATTTACAACATCCTTAGAGGTTCATTGATTCATCATTCTTCTAAGTTTTGATGATAGATTAAGATAAAAGCAAAAGAGAAACTAAGAAAATGGTTCGGAGATAACGTTGATACCTCCGATATCGATGGAAAGATTGGTTAATAAGGGGGGGATTACTCCCTAGTTTTTAGATGCAAAAGACCCATCAGCCTACGGACTACTTTGGGGAGGATTTCCTTTGGGTAACCAAAATGGAAGTAAAATAAGTGGGGGTCTGTGGAATAAGACAATCCAAATCACTCATATGATGTATATAAAAAAATAGGGTGTGATCGGGCATGAAAAATCAAAATGTAGTGTTCTATACTATTAGAGGTTCGACAATTAAAAAATTTATAATACTTGATTGTATGACTGGTACAGGTATTTATTATGCGTTGAAATTCATAACTTCTAGTATAATAGTTGGGATTGTTGGAAGTATGGTTTGTACAGAAGGTCTTAAAAGAATGCCTTGTAAGATCTGTCCATAAGTAAACAGGGGTAATAATCATGTGAGGATTAACGCTTTAAAACAATAATAATATTGGAGGGGTTTTATGAGGTTAGTAGGGCAACATATTTATCTTCGACTTTACAAAACTTCTGACGCCCGCGAGCTAGCTAACTTACATATTAGAAATCGCGAATTTTTTCAACGAGTTTGCCCATTACTCCCAGAAGCCTTTTATACAGAAGAACATCAAAAAATACGCATTGAACGGGCATTAAAAATGACAGATGAAGGTCAATTATATGCATTTGGAATCTTTTTAAAAGCAACTGATAAACTTATCGGAGACATTTCATTAACTCAAATTGCTAGGGGAGATCTCCAAAACTGTTATACGGGATTTACTCTAGATAAGGAGTATAATGCAAAGGGCTATACAACAGAAGCTCTTCAACTTGTTGTAGACTTTGCTTTTAGAGAATTAAAATTACATAGAATTGAAGCAGGAGCTATGCCTGACAATTTAGCATCT
The DNA here is from genome assembly GCF_036676585.1 of Robertmurraya sp. Lineage (NCBI taxonomy): Bacteria > Bacillati > Bacillota > Bacilli > Caryophanales > Bacillaceae > Robertmurraya > Robertmurraya sp. The sequence continues at coordinate 6,253 of NZ_JAKFCQ010000186.1, read as the reverse complement.
ATTCGTGTATTAGAAAAAGTAGGGTTTAAAAAAGAAGGTATAGCTAAAGAAAATCTAAAGATTAATGGCAAATGGACAGATCATCAAATATTAGCTATCATCAACATCTCGGAAGTGTAAGCTCATTTCACTTTCAACAATCTGACACCTCAGATAGGATATCTAAGGTGTTTTACATTTCTAATTAATTATTCTATTTTTATTTCTCTTTTTAGCATGATACATATTTTTATCAGCTTTAGAGAATAAGTTGGTCATATTGCCCAAAGAATGATCTTCGAAAGAAAAGCCGATCGATAATTTGATTTCCCTCTTAGAGGTTTCATTATACTTCTTAAACTCCTTTATTATTTCATCGACTAGTTCTTTCGCGGTGTTCTCTGTAGAATGTTCAAGTATGAGAGCGAATTCGTCTCCACCAAGTCTAGCAACTGTTACTAAATCTGAGGAGAATTGATTGAGTAACCCCGCTGTTTCCATGATGATAAAATCTCCCTCTTTATGTCCGAAATGATCATTAATATATTTCAATTCGTCTAAATCACATATGAGAATCGCTATAGGAATATTTGACGTTTGATCAAACTGTTCAAATTTATATTCAAAGTACTCGCGATTATATATCCCAGTTAAAGAATCGTGGCTAATTTGATACTGCAACTCCTTTTCTAACTGGATTTTATCGTCGATATTTCTTAAAACTCCCTGTATCGCAACAAGCTTTCCATTTTTATAAATGGGAGTAGCATATTCTTCAAAATATCTATATTCCCCATTTTTATCAAGCCATCGCTGTACAATACTCTCGTCAAAATTTAGTTCTCCGTTAACTTTTTTTTCAAGAATATGAAAATCATCGGGATGAATATCTATAAAGGGTATGTCGGAATTCTTAAAGGCACGTTCAATCGAACCTGCTCCAAAAAAATGTTCAGCTGAAGGACTAAGATACTTAAATTCTCTTTTTGGATAAACCTGAAAATAATATAGAAAATCCCTTGTATTTTCAATTATGTCAACAAAACTTTTCTGATTTTCTATTATCTTCTTTCTTTGATTTTCCCATCTTCTATATAAAAGAGGGCTTATCAAACTAACTATAGCCATTCCTGTAATTAACCCAGTTGTAAACTGTATGCTCATTTTAGACCCTCATCTTTTAGAATATATTAAAATATAAATCATACCATATAGTAAATGGATGTCCTTTGTTCCTATCGTCCTGAATATAATAAAAGACCTACCGCTACCGATAGGCCTTGAACACTTTAATCGGTAACTGGCTAACATAGTCAAATACGACCTTAGTCCCTATAGTTTTGCGTCGTCATTTTTCAATGAGTTTGCCTTTTTTATTCATTGAGTAAATAGTCCTATTTCTATTATAATAGCTAAATTTTCAATATCAATAAAAATTACTTTGAACCAAATAAACAAGAGGTGTTTATATGAAAAACTGGCTAGTGCGACACAAGTGGGATATTCCCCTTGCTATTGTATTCTTGGTATCTCTTACAATCATCCTTCAAGTACAACTCGAAGGAACTTCTTGGTATCTCTTACAATCATCCTTCAAGTACAACTCGAAGGAACTTCTTGGCATTTGCTAACAATTCCTCCTTATTTGATACTTGCATCGATACTAAGGAGCATAAGAAAAAAACAAATCATACAAGAAAGTAGAGGTCGTGCCTAGTGGCTCGGCTTTTTTTTATTAGAAAACGTCTATCTGAGAAAGGTTTTCAAGAAGAATATTACTAAATAATTTACCAGATGGAAATTTATCAATAATAAGAAAATCTTACTATATCGGTGTTATACAACGAAAAAATTGTATAAATTTTTAGAAAAATTAGTTTTTATACTTGTAAGCCCTTCCATAAGATGCTATTATTCGAATATACCTAGTAAATATTTTAGTTATTGTTAAGTAAAAGTTTACGGGTGTTGAAAAGAATATGAAGAGGGTTATGAGATGGCTACTATCAAGGAAATTGCGGACAAGTCGAATGTATCAGCATCTACGGTTTCACGGGTGTTAAATAACGATGATACGATTTCCGTTCAGTCTGAAACGAGGGAACGTATTTTCCAGGTTGCTAAGGAGCTTGGATACGAAACGATTTTAGAAAGACGGTTGAAACAAAAACAACAGACTTTGAAACATGTCGGGATTATCGTTACCCAATCATTGGACGAGGAGATCAATGATCCATATTTTTTATCCATCCGCCAAGGGATTGAAATGGAACTTGCGAGTCATGGGATCAGAACCGTTACGTTCCGTTTACATGAAACGGAGACCAATCAAATGATTGACGACCTTGATGGACTCATTGTCGTCGGCAGGGTAAAAGAGATGGCGCTCAAGGCCATCAGTAGAGTGGAAAATGTTGTGTACATTAACCACTCGCCTAACGATGATTTGTATGATGCGGTTGTGATTGATTTTGAAAAGGCCACAGAGAAAGCGATCAAGCATCTATTAGGAACCGGCTATAAGAGTATCGGGTATATCGGAGGAAGGGAGAAGGAGCATAGCAAAAATCAAAAGTTCAACTCTGAAGATAAACGTCTCACCACCTTTGAACGCTTGATGAAAGAACAAAAAATGTTCGACCCGGAGGCCGTTTTTATCGGTGAGTATTCAATGGCACAGGGTTATGAATTAATGAAAAAAGCCATTTATATGAGGAATTTTCCCGAGGCGTTTTTTATTGCCAGTGATCCGATGGCGATTGGGGCGTTAAGAGCATTACAAGAAGCCAATCTCAAAGTTCCTGATGATGTAGCCATTATCGGCTTTGACGATATTGAAGCTGCATCATTCGCAAGTACACCTTTGACGACAATCAGAGTGCATACGAAGGAGATGGGGAAAACAGGAGTAAAACTTTTACTAGATCGCCTGAATGGAAGAGAACTTCCATTAACCGTGACCCTGCCGACTGAATTGGTGATCCGGGAGAGCTGCAAGAAAAATAAATAACTTTTAAGGAGGTGGTTTTCGGAAAATAAGACCATGTATCTTTTTCAACGATTTAATGCCCACCCTGACAGCATGAAAGCTAGCAGGGTGCAAAGTGACTGCCATCACACTGCATTGGGCGAAAACTAACAAACTACTCCACCTATGAACGGGAGCTAATTCTATTATATAGTTGCTCCCAAACGTCAGCAAGAAAACGAACTCATTTTAATAGGTAATTTTTACTTGTTATTTAAAAATGACTGAGGGGGCGTTTATTTTGAAAAAGCTTTTAAAAACGGTGGCGTTTGCAGCCGCGTTGACAACGATTGTGACTGGATGCAATAAAGCTTCCGGGGGTAATGAAGCAAACAGTGATAAGACGGTTGTAAACTTGTTTTCGACTGTAACGAATGAAGCAGATAAAATTACTCTGCAAAATGTGGTAAAAAAGTTTGAAACGGAAAATCCTGATATCGATATTAAAGAAAATTATCCTGCTGACGGGTATGAAGGAATGCTGCGAGTCAAAATGGCGGCAAATGATATGCCTGATTTATTTGATACCCACGGCTGGGCGATTCATCGTTACGGGGAATATGTAGAAGATTTAAAAGATATGGACTGGGTGAAGGATCTTGATCCAGCACTGGAGCAAATTTTAAAAGATGAATCTGGAAAAGTCTATGCGTACCCTCTAAACCAGGCAAAAGACGGACTTACATATAACGCAACATTGCTTGAGGAATATGGAATTGAGCCGCCGACAACCTTTGATGAGTTCATGACTGCACTAGAAACCATCAAGAAAAAAGGAAAGGGCGAAGTGACTCCACTTTGGTTTGCTGGTTCAGATAAATCAGCATTCGGACAGTATTTTGATCAGTTTTCCACACCACTATTAATAACTGGAGAACAAAACTTCCAAAAAGAATTGCTAGATGGGACGTTTGATTGGTCAAATTATACGTTTTTAGCGGAAAAGCTAAAGGAAATGCACGATAAGAAGTTTCTTAATGAAGATATATTGACGGCCAAGAATCATCAGATGGTCGACTTAATGGCGCAGAACAAAATTGGATTTATCGTTGGTGGCGGAATGCTTGGTCCCTCTGTGGAAGAGTTAAACCCAGAGGTCAAGCTTGGTGTCATTCCCATGCCTGTGATCGAGGAAGGTGACGAACCAAGCTGGATTGGTGGGGAGCGTCATACATTAGCGGTTTGGAAAGATTCTGAAGTCAAAGAAGAAGCGAAAAAGTTCTTAGAATTCATTTCTCAGCCGGAGATGGTGAAAGAGATTGCGGAGGGGACTTCTCTTCCAAGTGGTCTGACTAATACTGAATCGAAAAACTATTACTCTGAATACTACGAAAAGTACGCGGATGTGAAAGTGGAACCTTACTTCGACAGAATTTACCTTCCAAGCGGTATGTGGGACCCAATGGGTGCTACTGGTCAGGAATTATTGTCTGGAACAATGACACCGGACGAAGTTTCGAAAAAGATGGAAGAGGAATATAAGAGATTGCTAACGCAGAAGAAATAGTTTTGTGATGGAGGAAGGTGTTATCGCCTCTCCTCCTAATCTAACATTCTAGGAGTTGGTGACGTTGATAGGAGTGGAGACAAGAAGCAAGTCGATGGCCGGCTCTTCTGTAGAAGTGAAAAGGAACCGTAAAAGGCGGAAGGAATCCTCGCTTTGGTGGATGTATCTTCCCGCTCTAGCTGCTGTCTGCTTTTTCATCCTTTATCCATTTTTAAACGGGATTAAAATTTCTTTTACAAACTGGAACGGGTTTTCACAAACGTACGACTATGTTGGGTTCAGTCAATATACGAGGATGCTGAAGGATCCGGATACGTGGCTGGTAGTAAAAAACACCCTGCTGTATGGTATCGGCAGTACCATTTTGCAGAATGTGATTGGTCTTGGGTACGCACTTTTATTAAATCAAAGAATCTACATGAAAAATTTTACCAGGACGATTGTGTACCTTCCGGTTATTATCAGCCCGCTGATCATGGGATATATCTTCTACTTTTTCTTTGCTTTCCAAGGCGGGGCACTGAACGATCTGCTTGTATTTTTCGGATTGGATAAAATTAATGCATTAGGCGATCCAAAAATTAATATTTGGTTGATCGTTTTCGTTAATACCTTCCAGTTTGTCGGGATTGCGATGATTATTTACCTGGCTGGGTTGCAAAGTATTTCAAAGGATTATTACGAAGCGGCACAAATTGACGGAGCGTCTAGTTTTCAACAATTTAAAAATATCACCCTGCCGATGTTAATGCCTTCCATCACCATCAACATGGTTATTAACATTATTGGGGGATTGAAATTGTTCGATGTGATCGTCTCGCTGACAGGTGGCGGACCGGGTTATGCTTCGCAATCCATGTCTACGTTTATGTATGACCTTTATTTTAATAGACAAGATGCGGGATATGCAGCGACGCAAGGTGTATTTATGGCCATCATTATTTTGATTCTTAGTCTGGCAGCGCTTGTGTACTTCAAACGGAAGGAGATTGAGGCGTAATGGACTATATGGGTAAAAAGAAAAAGTGGTTACTCTCTGGAGTCGCGCTTTTGATCTCAGCCTTTCACCTAATCCCTTTTTATATTTTGATTACGACCGCGTTAAAGGAAAGGGGAGATTTTAGTTCGAAATGGGTGTTTCCCAAGGTCCTGGCGTTTGAGAACTTTGCGGAGGCGTGGGAAACGGCGAGTCTTGGCAATGCGCTTTCGAATACCTCGATTATTACCTTTGTAAGTGCTTTATTATTGATTGTTTTTGGCTCGATGGCCGCCTATCCCTTGGCCAGAAGGCAGACGAAACTAAATAAATTTGTTTTCATGATATTTATTGCAGTGATGGTGATCCCGCCTTTAACTGCATTAGTTCCATTATATAAGCTTGTGGTCGACATTGGAATGATGAACACTCTCGAAATTGCCATCTTGAATAATGTGGCATCCTTTCTTCCATTAACCATTTTCTTGTATGCAGGCTTTATTCGCTCGACGATCCCAAAGGAATTGGAAGAAGCCGCAAAAATTGATGGTGCTAGTACACTGGGAATCTTTTTCCGGATTGTATTCCCTTTGTTGAAGCCGGTTACGGCATCCATTTTAATCATTTCATGTGTATTTATTTGGAACGATTACCAATTCGCCATCTTCTTCCTTCAAGCAGAGGAAGTGAAGACCAGTACAGTTGCACTGGCAGGATTCTTTGGGGAAAATGCCAACCAAATGAATCTAGTCGCTGCCGCAGC
>NZ_JAKFCQ010000185.1:0-1606 GCF_036676585.1 Robertmurraya sp. | reverse complement strand
CATGTCTCTCCTTTTTCATCAAACGCCTGCTTAAAATCAAAGGCAAAAGGAGTGGAGCCATTCTCGATAAAATAGTTATACCTCTTGAACGCCTCCTCCCATGAGACCTCCTTCAACTCCTCTGCCCACCACACTACATAGGAAAGGTGTTTTTCTTGATAAGGCTCCATCCATTTGCTTCGATCTTGCAATGCTTGCCTGTGCCGACCTGAATAGGTAAAACGATATAAAGATTGGAGGTTTTTCCATACAGTCAGTGTAAGAACAGGAAAACCCTCTCCTTTTGTAGCTTCTTCAGGGAACGATATTCCATCAGATGAAAACGCATCGATCATTCCCGATTTCGTTGCCTGACGAAATACTCTATTTCCTACATCAAAAAAATCACGAGAGGCCGGGTGGTCAAAGGGATGATGTAACCTGCCAACGGTATAGATGGAAACGAAACCCATAAACAGCCCTCCTTTTACAGTTTTCACCTATTTATATTCAAGTAAGAAGGGGCCTCATACCCATTTGTTGACAAGAAATGGGTATGAGGCAAGTTTTGGACTAACTAAAAAAACACAATTCTTTATGAAATGTGCCCCCTCCTATAACATTCTTTCACCCTCTAAATTAACATCTACACGATTACGTCCATTTTGTTTCACCGAATATAAGGCTATGTCCGCTTTATTTAGAAGCCGTCTTCGTTGCCTCAACCACTCCCCTGCTGATCTATTTCCTTCGGTCCATTTTAGCGGTTGGTCTTTAATATTGCCCCGGAACTTTGTAGTTATTGTTCCGTTACCGAACAGGACCGGTAAGTATGTTGTATACTGAAAAAATGAACACTAAATGTATAATAGTTAACGTTTTCAATGAAATGTGATATAAATTTTAAAAATAGTTATCGGAGGTACGTCCATGGAAAATGAAAAATGTGACTTGATACACCCAAACGGTGTGAAGGAAAAGAAACTAGAGGTGCATGATGACTATACGATAAAGTACCATGCAAACGGAAAAACCATATGGTCTAAAGGAAAAATCATTGAAGAAATGCCAGATGGCTATTGGGAATGGTATCGGACCGATGGAACCATCAAGCGTTCCGGGTATTTTGAAATGGGTGAGCCTGTTGGTGAATGGGTAACCTATGATAGCAAAGGTGAAAAATACAAAACCACCAATCGTGATAAAAAATAATGGTATAGGGGTAAATGGTGTGAACAATAAAATTCAAAAAATCACCACAAATTTATGGTTTGATCATCAAGCAGAAGAAGCAGCAATCTTTTATACATCCATCTTTAAGAATTCAAGCATTCGTAGAATCACTCGCTACGGAAAAGAACGGCATGAAAGTAGTACAGAAGGAGCCGTAATGACGGTTGAATTTGAATTGGATGGTTTAACATTTGTAGCATTAAATGGTGGTCCAAAATATAAATTTACAGAAGCGCTATCGTTGATAATAAACTGTGAGACACAGGAAGAACTAGACTATTATTGGGAAAAACTTTCTGAAGGCGGAGACGAAAAAGCACAAGTTTGTGGATGGTTGAAAGATAAGTTCGGAGTTTCTTGGCAAGTGATTCCTGCTTCCCTTAACGAGATGATT
>NZ_JAKFCQ010000184.1:0-45354 GCF_036676585.1 Robertmurraya sp. | reverse complement strand
ACCTGAATCACCGCTATCCTCAGCACCATTTCCCTCGTCATTGTTTGCTCCACAAGCAGCAAGCACAAGTGACAGTACCAACATCAGAACGGTTGAGAGAAGAAAACGTTTCTTTTTCAATGGAATTCCCCCTTTTATAAATTTCCAGTTTTTCGTATCAATTTTATCATAACCCTTCATCAGTTTGTCAAACAATTTGGTACAACTAGCATATCTGCTACAACTTTTCTATGATTCATTCTAATACACTCTATTTATTTATGTATTTCTATACAGTATTTATACACAAGATAAAATAAATTTATTTCCATACAATATTTATGATAGAATTTTTAGTAGTACCTTTATATTCCAGTTAGGGGGAAATGCTAAGTGAATATCCTAAAAGGAACACTCCAAGACTTATTATTTTACAGTTACGAACTTAAAGAAGATATAAACCTTTTGGTATATAAGCCAGCCAATTTTTCACCTTTATATAAATACCATCTCCTTGTTACAGCTGATGGGAAGGATTATTTCCAATTAGGTAGAATGGCAAGGCTTTGTGATGATCTACTTACTGAAAGAGAAATAGAAAATCTTATTGTTGTTGGAGTTCCTTATCTTACCATTGAAGATCGCAGGGAAAAATATCATCCAAAAGGTAGTAAGCATGAAGCTTACATCCGCTTTTTAGCCCATGAGCTTATACCATTTTTGGATCAAAAGTTTCCAACCTTCCAAATGGGCATGGGACGGGCATTAATTGGTGATTCCTTAGGGGCTACTATTTCTCTACTCGCCGCTATAAAATATCCAAACACATTTGGAAAGGTCATTCTTCAGTCCCCTTACATTAACAACAGCGTCTTGGAAAAAGTGGTTAACGAAAACACAACTAGCCTTCTTTCTATTTACCATAGCATTGGACAAAACGAGACGGCCGTAAAAATGACAAACGATCAGGTTTATGATTTTCTAACACCTAACAGAGAACTGAACAAATACTTAATAAATCACTCTCTTACTTATGTTTATAAGGAATTTGACGGAGATCATACGTGGACATATTGGCAAGGAGACTTGAGGTCGTCCCTAAAAGCAATGTTTGGCTCATAATACAAAGGGTATTACGGACCATGTATGGGTATAATTATATAAATGATTTTGAAAATTTGTTATAATATTAAATATTCAGCTCTTCTATAATGCATAGAATAACGGAGGTCATAAAATGAAATTTGGAATTGTTATTTTCCCTGGAAAAACACTTCAAGATTTAGCTAATTCTTACAGAAAGCGCTATGATCCTCATTACTCACTCATTCCACCACATATCACATTAAAAGCACCATTTGAAGCTAGCGAGGATGAGGCAAAAACATTAGCAAACAAACTTGAAGATATCGCAAAAAGATTTTCTCCTTTACATATTCACATACCGAAATTTAGTTCTTTTCATCCCGTGAACAATGTTATTTATTTTAAAGTAGAACCTTCTACTGAGATTACGGATCTTCATGAGGCGATTGATGCCCTTAAGTATGGAGAGGCTACAGAATATTCCTTTGTTCCTCATATAACGTTAGGACAAAGATTATCAGATGATGAGCATTCGGATGTTTTCGGGTCATTAAAAATGCAGAAGATGAATCACGATGAATACGTTGATCGTTTCCATCTTTTATATCAATTAGAAAATGGCTCATGGACTGTTTTTGAGACATTCAGGCTTGGAAAGGAATAGATATTAGTGAATGTAGAAATCGTTACAACAAAAGAACAACTCCAGGATGCCTTTAGTGTTCGAAGACTGGTATTTGTTGAAGAACAACAAGTACCGGAGGAAGAAGAGATTGACCAGTACGATGATGAATGCATTCACTTCGTACTTTATGATCAGGAAATGCCTATAGGTGCTGGTCGCTTTCGAAATTTAGATGGCATAGGAAAAGTGGAACGAATCTGTGTGCTGTCTAATAGTAGAGGTACCGGAGCTGGGAAACTGATGATGGATAAAATCGAACAATATGCCAAACAAAATAATTATTCTGCATTAAAATTAAACGCTCAAACACAAGCCATTCCATTTTACAGTAAATTAGGATATGAAATTATATCTGATGAGTTTATGGATGCTGGCATTCCACATCGAACAATGAAGAAATATATATAAAAAAATGCCTCAATAACGAGGCATTTTTTTATACGCTTATGTCAAAGTATTTTCCTTTTCCTGTAATCTCATATATATGTGCTAATGCCTGATTTGAAGGTCTTACTACTTTTCTTTCTTCTCTTTGAATCAATTTCTTAGAAAAAGAGGATTGCTGGTGCTGATTATCCTCTGATGTTCCACTTTTTATCGGAATCACTCTGTTTACCGATTCATATTTATACGGATCTCTTGATGCTATTAAGTTTCTCTCTATATACTGATTTGATTGAAAATTAACTACTGGAGCAATATAGCCCATCAACTTCACCTCTTTCATAAATCTCCTCGAGCTTTTGGAAAATAAATCTTTTGTTTTTTCTTCTTTATGTAGGAGTAATTGTTTTGTTATGATAGAGTTCGATTGAGTTTTTGATTTTAAGGGGTTAATTATGAAAATTGCTATGAAAAATAATGAAAAAGTTAATTTGCACACTTTGGATAGAGAGAGCTATCAATTCGTATATGATGAAGCTAAAAAAGGAAAACTTCATTGTCCCATTTGTAAAGAACAGGTCCGTCTGTATTTAGGAATACAAGAGGAGCCCTATTTTTATCATATGCTACGGAAGCACTCGGATTGCAAAGATTTAGATAGCGAATCCGCTGATATGAATAAAGAAGCTATCGAATATGTTGAACGAAATGGCTTCAGAATACCAGTTACACGTATAATTGTCTCACCATCCAAACAGCATACGTTTCAGCCATCCATACATGTAAAAGCTTCTCCCTCCTTTCAACCAACCGGTCGGCAAGAAACAAAGATAACCTCACAATATATAAAACGATTATTCAACAACGGTTTCCAACTTGATGATCAACAAATAAAGGCCGTCACAACAGTAAACGGTTCTGTCCTTGTTGTTGCTGGTGCGGGCAGTGGTAAGACCAGAGTATTGACTACAAGAGCTGCATATATGCTCTATGAGCTAAAAATAGATCCGAAATCAATCATGCTTGTTACGTTTACAGCGAAAGCAGCTACTGAAATGAAAGAAAGGCTTAACCAATATCCTCTCCTTTCATCTACAGACATCAATAGGCTGTTAACTGGTACATTTCATAGTATTTTTTATAGAATACTTGCTTACCATGAGCCAGAAAGATGGCATCCATCTAAACTGATAAAAAAGGATTGGCAAAAGGACCAAATACTTAAAGAAGGTGGAAAAACAATTTCTCTTGATGAGAAGGAGTTTGCATACGATTTAGCTCTACAACAAATTGGATATTGGAAAAATACCTTTCTTCTTCCACAGGATGTTCAAACAGCTAGTCGTTGGGAGGAGCAAGTGTTGCATTTATATAAATATTATGAAACTGAAAAGGAAAAGAAGAACCTTTTTGACTTTGATGATATGCTCATCGGATGCTATAAATATTTAACCGATCATCCAGATGTTTTAGAAATGTACCAAAATCGGTTTCAATACTTTTTAATTGATGAGTTCCAAGATATTAACAAAGTTCAATATGAGCTGATTAAATTGCTATCTCGGAAAACCGAAAACTTATTTGCCGTAGGAGATGATGATCAATCTATTTATGCATTTCGAGGTAGTGACCCTAATTACCTTCTATCTTTTGAAAAAGATTTTCCAAATAGTAAAATGATTATCCTAAACGAAAATTACCGTTCCTCACATGAGATTATTTCAACTGCCAACCGGATCATTGAAAAAAATACAGCTCGTAGAAAGAAAACCATGCAAGCTCAATATCAACATTCTCTTTCACCTTTGTTGTTTTATCCTTTTGATGAAGAAGAGGAAGCAACCATGATTGTTCAGGATATACATGAAAAACTACAAAACGGTTATGTTCCAAATGATATTGCCATTTTATATCGAACGAATACCGGGAGCCGAGCAGTTTTTGAAAGACTAGCAACGACTAGCTTTCCTTTTCGAATTGATCTGGATTCCGAAAACTTTTATGAACGTTATTTAGTAAAATCCATGTTGTCCTTTCTACGTCTAATAATTAATGAGGATGACCAGCACGCTATCAGTCAGATACTCCCGGTTCTCTTTATTAGACAATCCGTTATGACTGACTTAAAAGCAAACAGCATTTTGAATGATTGCTCCATGCTCGAATGCTTATCAAATTATACAACCGGACATGCTTTTCAGGAAAGAAAGCTAAAAAAGCTATTACCTTCCATTAGAAGCTTGAAAGGACTCAAGCCGCTAGAGTGCATTGAATTTATTGAAAAGGAAATAGGATTTGGGGATTATCTAAAAAAGCGTGGCAATGAAGGAAATAGTCTTGAAAAAGGCTCTGACGATATTCGGGATTTGAAGGTCGCAGCTAAAAACTTCCAAACAATCATCGACTTCCTAGACCACACAAAGCATATGAGTGCTATGAATAAAGAAATAAAACAACTTAGTAAACAGCTTGAACAAGCAATTACCCTTAGCACCATTCATCGAGCAAAAGGATTAGAATACCGAGTCGTGTATATTCTTGATGTTGTTGACGGAGGAATCCCCCACGACTACGCTCTAGACTCCTTGAGGAATGGTGAGTCGGCACCAATTGAAGAAGAACGTCGTCTACTATATGTAGCTATCACTCGTGCTCGAGAAGAATGCTATATAGCGATACCGCATAAGAGAAGAGGCAAAAACGCAAAGCCATCTAGATTTTTGGCTCCCATCCTTCCTAAATAAAAAAGTAAAAAGAAGAGAGAAGCTTCCCAATTTTGAGAGCTTCTCTTTTTCAATTATTTTTTATTAATCATTTTAGATAACGTATTAAAATCAAGTTGTTTTCCATCAGCAACGATAGAAGAAACGATTTTATCTTCCATTTCCTTTGTGACTGGTTTGTTTGCAATTTGAGATACACGTTTGATTACATTGCGAACTGTTTTTTCATCTTTAAAGTTTGCATTTTGTAATGAACCAGCCAGTTCAAGAATGTCTTTCATATTAACGCCAGTTTTCTTTTCAACATTTTTGAAAAATTGATTATCCATTCTTAAAACCACGCCTCCTTTTTAAGCTACTCTCATCTTATGAAGAGAACATAAAAAGGGTGATTTTAGGACAGGAAAAAGACCGTTTCTTTGTACAGAAACGATCTCTCTTCCTACACTTCGTTCTGGAGATTAGTTGTAAAAGCTAGCTCCAACAATAATTAACAAGATGAATAATACAACGATTAATACGAAAGTTGATCCGTATCCACCGCCGTTGCCGCCATAGCCGTAGCCACCGTAGCCGTAACCACACATATCAAGTCACCTCACTTTTTCTTGACTTACTATAACGTATGTAAGTGACCTGAAAACGTGTAGGCTTTGTCCTATATTAAAAAAGTTTTAGCCTTTTGGCTTAAATATTAGTGCACCGATAAACGCAAAAACGATTGCTGCTGAGATACCTGAGCTTGTAATCTCAAACATACCTGTTAATACCCCGATAATTCCATGCTGTTCAGCTTCTTGAAGGGCACCGTGAACAAGGGTATTTCCAAAATTAGTAATCGGCACAGTTACTCCAGCACCTGCAAAATCGGCTAATGGTTCGTATAATCCAAACCCGTCTAATACCGCTCCAATAACAACAAGCGTACTTAATGTATGTGCAGGGGTAAGTCGTGCTACATCAAACATTAGCTGTCCGATTACACAAATTGCCCCTCCAACAACAAATGCCCAAAAAAACATAGCCAGCATCTTCTTCCCTCCCTTATTCGTTCATTTCAATAGAAACAGCATGGGCAATACAAGGAATGGTTTCATTTTGTTGAACAGTAAGCGGTGAAAGAAGTGCTCCTGTTGCAACGACTAGAATTCGCTTGAATGATCCCTTTTTCATTTCATTTATCAGATGTCCATATAATACCGTTGCTGAACAACCGGCCCCGCTTCCTCCGGATTGAACCGGTTGATCTTCATTGTAAATTAACATCCCACAATCCTTAAATTGCTCTTTTTTAATTGGTAAACCTTCCTTTTGCAATAATCCAAACGTTGTTTCATGTCCAATTTTTCCAAGATCACCTGTTACAATTAAGTCGTAATACGAAGGATCAATTTCCAAATCCTTAAAATGAGCTAAGATCGTATCAGCTGCCGCAGGAGACATTGCACCACCCATATTAAAAGGATCCGTTAGCCCAAGATCAATGACTTTTCCTATTGTGGCTGATGTTGTGACTGGCTTCCCACTATCACTTCCCTGATTTGCTTTGACCAGCGCAACACCTGCACCTGTTACGGTCCATTGAGCAGTAGGCGGCTTTTGTCCACCATACTCAGTAGGATAACGAAATTGCTTCTCAACAGCCGCATTATGGCTCGTAGCACCTGTCAGAATATAATTTCCTCCCCCATAATTAACAAAAAACGACGCAAGTGCAAGTCCCTCCATAGATGTCGAGCATGCACCAAAAATACCGAGATATGGGACTTTCAATTGTCTTGCAGCAATGCTAGTTGGAGTAATCTGATTAATAAGGTCTCCAGCAATCATGAACTGTACATCATCTACCGTTACACCCTCTTTTTCGAACGCTGTATTCGTTGCAACTTCGAGTAAGTGACGGTGTGCTTTCTCATAGGAATCTTCTCCCATCCATAAATCATCGAACAGAACATCAAAATCATTTGATAATCTGCCATTTGCTTCGAATGGACCACCAGTAACACCTGTAGCAGCAATAACGGGGCGATTATTAAATATCCATGATTGTTTTCCTTTCAGCATTATATTGCCCCCAGTTTGATTAATATCGTCTTAATTAACGCAACCACAAATGCTGAAAAAACACCAAATAAAACAACTGACCCTGCTAGTTTAAATAAGTTTCCCCCAACACCTAGAACAAACCCCTCTGTTCTATGTTCAATCGCAGCAGAGATGACTGCGTTCCCAAAACCCGTTACAGGAACTGCGCTACCTGCCCCTGCAAATTGGCCTAATCGATCGTACACCCCAAAGCCCGTTAAAAGCATCGAAATAAACACCATCGTTGCTACAGTTGGATTTCCTGCTGTTTGCTCTGTAAAGTTGAAAAAATAAATATAAAAATAGGTGATAGCTTGACCGATCATGCAGATGAATCCTCCAACTAAAAAAGCCTTTAAACAATTTTTAAAGACCGGTCTTTTTGTTTCAAAATTCTTCTCAAATTGCTTATATTGTTCTACCTCTTTTGATTCTTGCTTATTGTTCCCCACCTTCACATGCTCCCTTCTTAAGTTAGTTCCTTCTTAAGCTTTATGATTTCTTCTAGCTTTTTCTTTGCATCCTTATTGGAAAAATTCGGATTTTTCATTTTATCGTCTAATTCAACAGCTTCTAAAAATATTTTATAATCACTCGAGACTATGAAATTTTCCTTCGGGTACTTTTTTTCAAGCATTTTATTAATTTCCCCTTCAATTTTGACCATATGAAAACGCTGCATATGTTTTACCTTATAAGCAACTAATATTTCCTCCTCACCTTTGATGACAGCTACATCATATAGTTCCTCAAATTTAGCAACATCCTTTTTTATTGAGGCCACTAATTTATGTTTATCCCTTGATTTCTCATCAAGAATGATTGGATCGGGATCACTTTTTTGAATTAAAGACATCCCACTATGCTGCGTAGCGTCAGTATTACAGGAAGTAAGCAAGGCGGTTAGTACAGTTATACAGGTGAGAGTGAGTATTTTTTGCATATCATTCCATCCTTTTGTTCTTATTCTTGTAATTATTTTTTCAAAAATTGAAGATTTTATGTTGCATTACATTTGTATATTTATTCCATACTCATTTGTTTTAAAGGTTAAAGTAATATTTACAATTTCTTCATTAAATTAATAAATTCATATGCTACTGTCGAAATAGAGTGAAAAAGATCAACTTTGATCTTTTTTCAGGGAAGGAGCTTTTTTAATGAATTCAACCGCTTTAATCAGTCAAAACATTATCCAACTACACACATATAGTGACTTAGAAATCCGGAAAGAGTTTCAGACTCTGTTAGCTAAGAAACAATTAAGAACGGTTTTCCAGCCAATTATTGATCTCACTACTGGGAGTACCTTAGGATTCGAAGGGTTAACTAGAGGTCCTATCCAAAGCAGATTCCAATCACCACTTCAACTATTTAAGTATGCAGAAGAATATGGCTCGTTATATACGCTTGAAAAAATAGCTAGAGAACTGGCTTTTGAAAATAGCTCAACAATCCTTAGTAAGGACGAAAAGTTATTTATTAATCTTAGTCCTCAAGTGATTTATGATCCAAGTTTCACTCCTGGACATACCGTATCCTTGCTTAAACAATATAAACTATCCCCTCAAAACATTGTGTTTGAAATAACTGAGCGAAGTGCAATTGAGGATTTTTCAGCCTTTACGAAGGTTCTTTATCATTATCGAGATCAAGGATTTCAAATTGCTGTTGATGATGCTGGAGCAGGCTATTCTTCCCTCCAAGCTATTTCAGAAATTCAACCTGATTATATAAAAGTCGATCGCTCCCTGATTAGTAAAATTCATGAAAACAATGTAAAAAAACATATTTTGGATGCATTTGTAACGTTTGCAAAGAAAATGGATTCAATTATTATTGCGGAGGGCATTGAATTGGAAGAAGAGCTAGACGCTGTAATTCAATTGGGAATTGATTGCGGACAAGGGTATTATATTTCCAGACCAAACTTTCCTGTCGCAGAACTTGACGAGACACTTATAGAGAAGATCAGACGCACACATACACAATTAAACAAAAACAGAACACTGAAACCCGTTATTGTCCAGCTTGACAATGAAATTGTTATTATGGACAAAAATCAAATAATAAAAAAAGTAGCTGTCGGGCAACTACTTCAAACATCAAAGGGCCAATAAAAAAATCCTGCTTCCATAAGAAGCAGGATCTTTTATTATCTAGATAGTAGGTGGTATCCAGAATCTACATGTAGATTTTCACCAGTCATTCCGCGTGACAGGTCGCTAAATAGGAACAGTGCTGTATCCCCAACCTCTTCCTGTGTTGTTGCATGCCTTAGAGGAGAGTTCTCTTCAATTTCCTTAAGAATCAAATTAAAATCGCTAATCCCCTTAGCTGATAATGTTCTAATTGGTCCAGCTGAAATAGAGTTCACACGAATATTGTTTGGTCCTAAATCATTGGCTAAGTATCTTACACTTGCTTCTAGAGAAGCCTTTGCAACACCCATTACATTGTAATTTTTAATTACTCGCTCTCCACCAAGGTATGTTAGCGTAACAATGCTTCCACCTTCTGACATTAGCTCTCTTGCCTCTTTCGCAACCGCTGTTAATGAATAAGAGCTAATATTATGAGCTAGTAAGAAACCATCTCTAGTTGTATTCATGTATTCCCCTTGCAGTTCTTCTTTGTTTGCGAACGCGATACAGTGAGCAATACCATGAATTGTTCCAACTTGTTCTTTGATCGATGAGAAGCATTTTGCGATGTCCTCATCAGAAGTGACGTCACAAGGAATTAGAAGAGATTGTTGACCTTCTAACGTTTCAACTAATTTACGAACTTCATTTTCAAACCTCTCTCCTGCATACGTGAAGATTAAGTTTGCGCCCGCATCATGTAAAGAGCGAGCAATCCCCCATGCGATACTACGCTTATTAGCAACGCCCATTACAACTATATTTTTTCCTTTTAAAGAAAGGTTCATTATGTATATCCTCCTAAATAAGAATCTGTTATTAGTACCTAGTACTAATATTACATGATTTTTTTCAAAAAGAAAAGCCTTAATGATAAAGGTAGTCTGCTGGGAGCAGCCAGCAGACTACTTTTACATAAGGAATTCTAATTCCCTCTTTAACTCTTCAACATACTCTTTAGAACCTGTTACAATTAAACGATCATGTAAGTGAAGCTCTGTATCTCCATGTGGAACGATGGTTTCTTTTCCACGGAAAATCCGCACAAAAATGACATCTCCCGTAAACGGGAACTTTCTAAGTGTCATTCCTTCATATTGTACGTTCATTAACTGGATTTCATATAATGCGGTTTCCTGATTGGTAAGGATATTCAATACGCTCGGAGTTTCAATTAATGCACGTAACAATGCTTTTGTTGACAGGAAGATTGAGAATACCTCTACGTCTTGAGCTTTTAAATCCTCCTCTAAATCCTGTGTTTCTATTCTTGCAATAACCCTTTCTACTCCTTTTTCCTTACATGCCAATGCTAATTGAGCATTGATTTCATCACTACCCGTTGAAACAACGATAATATCGGAATGTAGTACATTTTCCTTTTCGAGTGTTTCAAGCTCAAAATCCGGAATTTCTACAATGTTAAACAGTGAGTCCGCAATTTTATATGTCGCTTTTTCTTGCTTTGTATGATAAATCGTTGGCTCATAAAGACTATCTTCTAGTTGTCTGGAGACTGGCATGGTTAATTGATTGGCACCAATAAAAGCTATCTTTAGTTTTTTCACCTGTACTGATTCCTTTGGTAACAGCTTTTTAAACACAATTGGTGTGAATATACATGTAATGACTGCTACTAAAATAAGCATTCCACTCATTTCATTCGTAATGACATCCATTCTCTCCCCAATCGTAGCAGCTGCAATCACTAAGGAAAGTGTTGAGGTTAAAATAAAGCCCGAGGCCATAACGGTTTTGAAATCATACCATTTCTTTAAGAATAGAGCAGGGATAATCTTTGATAAAAGTAAAGCGATCAACAGAAGAGGGATAAGTATTATGAGCTTTGGATCACTAAATAGCTCCCATATATTTAACCCAACTCCTACCATTACAAAGAATATCGGAATTAAAAATCCATAACCAAAGGAATCAAGCTTATGAACTAGTTCTTGATTCGGTGATAATAATGACACGAGTACTCCAGCTAAAAACGCTCCGAGAATATTCTCAGCTCCAACCGTTTCAGAAAGTCCAACAAGAACAATGATAAGAGTAAATACTCCTCTCGTACCAATTTGAATCGTTCCTGTGGAAAGAGGTTCCAATATTTTATTGTTTTTAAATCTTTTCGCAACAAAAAATAAACCAACTCCAACAGCAAAAAGGACGAGTAGTAGCCATGTGTTGCTATCTCCACCTCCATATAAGGAAACAAAGACTGCTAGCAAAATCATTGTAACTAAGTCAGCAATTACCGCCACAAGGAGAATAATTTGACCAATATTGGTCTTCATTAAGTTTCCTTCCTTTAAAGTCGGTACGACAACACCTAAAGAAATCGTTGAAATAATCAATGTCATTAAAAACGCATTCTCAATAAATCCTGCCAGTACGAATAGATACGACAAAACCAATGACACAATAAAGATACCTATGAAAACAATGGATGCAGCAAAAAAAGTATTCGGTTCCTTCTTACTGCCTTTCTTATCTTTATTTCCACTTTTCTTAAAAGCAGAAAAATCAATTTCAAGACCACTTAAGAACATTAAAAAAATAAATCCAAGAGTCGACAATGTTTCTAGCCACATGTCTTCATGAACAATATCAAAACCGCTTTTCCCAATGATTAGACCGACGATGATCTCAGCAACCACCACTGGAATAAAGTTTAATTTAAACCGATGCAAAAGAATTGGTGTTAAGAATGCAACAACAACTACTATTAATAGCGATGTAACGGAAGCACCATGTTCCATTTGTTTCCCCCCTAACTAATCAAATATCCCATAAATATTGTCGCCATACCTAAATAAATGAGAAGACTAATAATATCGTTTACCGTTGTGATAAAAGGACCTGATGCAACAGCAGGATCTACCTTGAGTCTGTGCATAATTAGCGGAACTAATGCGCCAGCTAGAGTGGCAACGATTAAAGTCAACAGGATAGATATCCCTACGAGCATACCTAAGAAGATATCTCCTTTCCATAGGTATACAATAATCATCACTAACATTCCACAAGTGGTTCCTGTTATCAAACCTGTTCCCGCTTCTCTTACAACTAACTTTGATTTCTCCTCTTTTTCTAAATCACCAGTTGCAAGTCCTCTAACAGCTACAGCCAAGGCTTGAGTACCTGTATTTCCTGCCATACCTGCAATCAGAGGAATAAACACCGCCAATATAGCTACTTGGTCTAAGGTTTGTTCAAATCGGCCCATTAAATTTGCAGTAATCATTCCTAAAAACAAAAGAATAATTAACCACGGCAATCTTTTTCTCGCTGCGGAGAGTGGGCCTCTATCAAAACTATCGATTCCCGAGACAGCCGCTAGCTTTGAATAATCATCAGATGCTTCCTCTTCCATAACATCCATTACATCATCAACGGTGATAATTCCGAGAAGATGATTTTGAAAGTCTACAACCGGTAATGCTAAGAAATTATAGTCTTTCATTTTTCTTGCAACTTCCTCTTGGTCCTCTCCAACCCCAACAGAATGAACACGTTCATTCATAATCTCTTCTACCATCTGATCATCATCACTGACTATTAAATCCCTAAGGGAGATAACACCAACTAACCGCTTTTCATCGTCTACCACAAACAGATAATAGATTGTCTCAGCGGTTGGGGCCTCCCTTTTTAAAATATACATCGCAGAACGTATGGTTTGATTTGCTGCAATCGAGATAAACTCTGTAGTCATAATACTACCTGCTGTATACTCTTCATAGTGAAGTAACTCTTTTATCTCTTGAGCTGCTTCATTATCCATAATAGCAAGATAACTCGCAACTTGGTCTTTACTCAGCTCATTAAGAACATCTACAGCATCATCTGCATGCATATTAGCAAGCATTTCAGCAGCATAAGTCGGTGTCATTTGCGAAAGAACTTCTTTGTAATCTTCATCCTCAATTTCTATATTCTCGAAAATACCAGCCATCTCTTCCGGTGACAAATAATGATAAATCTTAGTTTGGATCTCTTCTTCCAAATCCTTAAAAAATGAAGCTTGATCATATGGATGTAATTCTAAAAATTCTTCTCGAAATTTCCCTATATCTTCATTTTGTAAAGATTCGAATAATAAATCAAAATCAATATGTTGTTTTTTTTCTAGACTGTTATCAGCCATTTTTTCTCCTCCTTCCTCCCCATACACTCATCTTTGTAGTTTACCTTTCCCTAAACCAAACATGAAAAAACACTCGGTGTAGAATCATAATGTGATGAAACTTATGAGAAAATAGTTTGTAGAGACGGGAAAGGAGAGTATAGGTAAAAATGAAATTAGATATCATTGGTGACATTCATGGATGCTTTGAGGAATTCAAGCTGCTAACAAATAATTTAGGATATGAGTGGAGCAACGATTGTCCCTTTCATTCAGAACGTAAACTGGCTTTTGTTGGGGACATAACAGATCGTGGCCCACAATCCCTTAAAATGGTCGAACTTGTCTATTCCATCGTTATGGATCAAAAAAGCGGATATTACGTTCCGGGTAATCATTGTAACAAACTTTATCGATTTTTTCTCGGTAGGAACGTTCAAGTAACTCATGGTCTTGAAACAACTGTCGCAGAATACGAGGATTTAGCAAAAAAAGAAAAAAACAAAATTTGTGACAAATTTATTCGTCTTTATGAGTCCTCTCCTCTTTATCACGTGTTAGATAATAAAAAGCTTGTTATCGCCCACGCTGGAATAAAAGAGGATTTAATTGGTAAACAAGGAGAAAAAGTAAAAACATTCGTTCTATACGGTGATATCACTGGAAAAACGAACCCCGATGGCACACCAGTTAGACGAGATTGGGCAAAATTATATCATGGAAATGCAACGATCGTCTACGGTCACACACCCGTTAGGGAGCCAAGAATTGTCAATAATACGTATAATATTGATACAGGCGCAGTGTTCGGAGGGAAACTAACTGCCCTTCGTTACCCGGAGATGGAACTTATATCTGTCCCTTCTTCCATGCCTTTTGTTCAGGAAAAATTCAGGCCTTTTGAATAAACGAAAAGATAATTATTCAAAAAGCCTTGTCATTTCTTCTGGTAATGGAGAGGAAAACATCATTTCTTTTTGATAAATGGGATGAAAAAAGGATATTTTTCGGCAATGTAATGCCTGCCGCTGTATAAGTTCTCGTAATCCGCCATATAAATCATCACCCAAAAGAGGATGTCCAATATGTTTCATATGCACTCTTATTTGATGAGTTCGACCAGTTTCAAGACGTAGCTGGATGTGAGTAAATAAAGGATAGTTACGTTTAACAATATAGTGGGTACAAGCATATTGGCCATCATCCGTAACTTCTCTTTCAATGATGCTATCCTTTTTTCTTCCAATCGGTGCGGTAATCGTTCCTTTCTTTGTTGGCAAAGCTCCGTGAACAAATGCTTCATAAGTCCGGTGAACCCCCCCACTCTTTTGCTGTTTGCTAAACAAGTGGTGAATATGCCGGTGCTTTGCAATCAATACAATGCCAGAAGTATCGCGATCAAGCCGTGTAACTATATGAGCCGTTGATTGAAGATTAATGGATTGATAGTACCCAACTAATGCATTAGCAACACTGCCTGTAGGATGTTCCCTTGAAGGAATAGTATTCATCGCAGCCGGCTTATCAATTACTAGTACATATGGATCTTCGTAAAGAATGAGTAAGGGGATCTTCTCTTCTACGATCCCCTCACTATGTTTTTCAGGTGGATAATATACTTCAAGAAGATCTCCTTGTTTTAACTCATACCTAACTGTCATTTCCGCTCCATTAACCAAAATACGGCCACCATTGAATTTGATATCAGTTAGAGCAGTTTTTGATATCTCTTTTTCTTTTAAATAATCGCGTATTAACATCCCTGCGTGTGTTTCATCAATAACCCATTGAAGTTTAAATTGTGACATGTACGGTCTCCTGCTTGTTAGTTATCCGCTACGAAAGAATCTCTTACTCTCTTCCAGAATGGGAATGGTCGGAAACGAGCAAAGCGTATCTTTTCATCTGCAACTCGAAACTGAATGGACTTTACATCTTTATGAAGAAGAGTTAAATGGTCAATGGTTAATTGAAAATCTGGTCCATTTACCGGTTTTAGCATACATGTATGATGTGCCGGTAAAACAAGTGGGGACCCGATTGTTCGGAACACACGGTTATTGATCGATGCCATCTCAGCTAATTGTATAGCAGGTAATGATGGATGAAGAATCGCTCCACCTAACGCCTTATTATACGCGGTGCTTCCAGATGGAGTGGACAAACAAAGTCCATCACCACGAAAACGTTCAAACTGCTGACCCCGTATTTCTACATCCATCACTAATGTACCTTCCACACTTTTGACAGTAGATTCATTTAACGCCAAATATCTCGTTTCTCTTCCACCATGTTGGTAACGAACGATTACCTCTAACAATGGATACTCAATGACTTGATAGGGTGTTTTAGCAATTGCAATGACTAGCTTCTCAATTTCCTCTGGGATCCAATCGGCATAAAAACCTAGATGTCCCGTGTGAACACCAACAAATGCTGTTCGATCTAAGCGGCTACTATAGCGATGGAACGCATATAGTAGCGTTCCATCTCCTCCAACTGAAATCACAATATCTGGTTGATCCTCATCGTATATAAGTTCAAAATCCTGCAAATAAGTTCTCATTTTATGCATGAGAGTGTTAGATTTTGAGTCTCCTTTTGACGTAATCGCAAATTTCATGACCAAGTTCGCTCTCTTCTATAATTAATTATTTCCCTCTTGATGCAGCTCTTTTTTCCTTGAAAAGAATGCTTGTGCATCTTGGATTTCCCCACGAATAAGGGACATTTCTTCATCAAGTCGAAAAGCAGCTTCTGCTGCTCTTTGTAGTCTTACTCTAATATCCTCTGGAAACTGCCCGCGATATTTATAATTTAGCGAATGCTCAATCGTTGCCCAAAAGTTCATTGCGAGTGTTCGAATCTGTATCTCAACTAGTATCTTTTTCTCCCCTTGAATTGTCTGAACAGGATATCGTACAACAACATGGTATGAACGATACCCACTTGCTTTCTTATGAGAAATATAGTCTCTTTCCTCGACAATTTCAAAGTCATTTCGAAGACGAAGAAGTTCCACAACCCTTTTTATGTCATCGACAAATTGGCACATCATCCGAAGGCCTGCAATATCCTGCATTTCTGTCTCTAACTTATCCAGGGGAATTGATTTTTGATTGGCTTTATCTAGAATACTTGCGATTGGCTTTACTCTACCAGTAACAAATTCAATAGGTGAGTGAGAGGACTTCATTTCGAATTGCCGTCTCATCCCCTTGAGCTTAACCTTTAATTCTTCCACCGCTTGATTGTAGGGTGCCAAGAATTTCTCCCAGTGCTTCATAAGTCACCTCATCCGGACCATTATTTTATATTGGTGGGTGATATTAGTTACAAAAACACTCTTCTACTTTTGTAACCATTTCCTCTCCATAGTTGCTATTACCTTTTATATTGTCAATTAAGTACAATAATTCTTCCTGCAGGTTTGGTAACACAATAGTTTCTTCACCATTAGAAAGCTTATATTCACAATTGTTTCCCAAACCTTCTTTTAAGATTGGCCATGTATTGAGACTTAGCTCAATATACATAAAGCTATCATCTTTTTCAACAATGTATACAAAAGCCAATTCATTTGAATCAACAAGTACTTGACCTGTTGCACTCAGCTCTTTTATCGAATAATCATTGTTTACTACTAATATCACTTCATTTTTTTCAGTTTTGATTGCTTTTTCCACATAAATTTTTTCTCTCATTTTTAATACCTCCACACTTCCCCTATTTTATCATAAGTGGCTGAATTATCCACTTCACATGCAATCAGATATTGAAATTGAACACGTAACAACCGATAATTAAACGTAGCATGAGTAGAGAAAGGAAGAACAATCTTGAGCCAACATATCGAAATTGAATTTAAAAACATGCTCACGAAAGAAGAATACCTTCATTTGATAACCGAATTTTCGATAAATGAAACTATGATTGGTACGCAAATTAACCATTATTTTGACACAGGGAAATTTCATCTAAAAGAATTAGGCAGTGCCTTACGAATTCGTGAAAAAGAAGGGCGATTTGAGCTTACATTAAAACAGCCCTTAGTGGTTGGCCTTCTTGAAACAAATCAAGAATTAACAAAGGACGTAGCCTTGGCGATGTTACAAGGTGCAGCTCTTCCAAGCGGAATCGTGAGGGAACAATTAGAAAAAAACAATTTTCCTATCAATAAGCTTCAATATTTTGGTTCTTTAACGACAAAACGGTGTGAGTTACAATATAAAGGTGGTTTATTAGTTCTAGACCATAGTTTATATTTATTAAAAGAAGATTATGAGCTAGAATATGAAGTCGAGGATCCAGTAGAGGGCGAATTAGCTTTTAAACAACTTCTCCAATCCTTTCAAATTCCCATTCGAGTTACTGAAAATAAAATCAAACGTTTTTACAAACAAAAATACTCACTTCATTGAGGTGTCACATGAATATAGATAAACTAAAAATTATGCTTCAACTACAGGCATTACAAAATTTCAATTCTTCATCTAATTCATCATCCGGAAATATATTTCAAGACCTAATGAATGAGATGCTGTTAGAGGAAGGCGACTCTTTTTCCCAGTTAAGTGGACAAACGAGTGTATCTACAACTGCCACCCTTTTAAATCAAACACCTTCTTTACCACCTATCCATATGACGAAAATTTCTAGTTCTGGAAGTTCAACTGAATTTGATTCAATTATTCAAGAGGCAGCAGCTAAATACAACTTACCTGGAAATTTAATTAAATCAGTCATTAAACAAGAATCTAACTTCAACCCCAATGCAGTTAGTGGTGCAGGAGCCTCTGGTTTAATGCAACTTATGCCGGCTACCGCAAGAGGACTTGGAGTGACTAATGTATTCGATCCAAGAGATAATATTTTTGGTGGCAGCAAATACCTACGGCAAATGCTAGATAAATATAACGGCAATACAACATTAGCTTTAGCAGCATACAATGCTGGACCTGGAAATGTGGACAAGTATGGAGGAATTCCTCCATTTAAAGAAACTCAAAATTATGTTAGAAAGGTTACTAGTAACCTGCTAGCATAAATACACCGTCTGTTACCAAACAGACGGTATTTTTATGCGTAAAATCCGATAGGAAATAACCTCCTAATGCACATTGTTTGTGATATAAACTCCGCACTGATAAAATAGTACTATCAATTGGATAGATGCGTAGGCGGCTTGGTTAGGCCCGACAGGCATAAGAGAAGGACTGAAAGAGGTCCTGACCTCTGTAAGGCTTTGGCTAATGACCCCGAGGGACTAGCCGCCGAAGCTCGATTGCAAAGTATTTAACAAACGAAAAAAGATATGTTTAAAGGAGTTTTTAATATGGTCGGAAACATGCTTACACCTTTTGATTTGATCGGTGAAGAAACATTGCATCGACTAGTTGATGCCTTTTATCATCGAGTTGGGCAACATCCAGATCTGACTCCCATATTTCCGAATGATTTAACGGAAACAGCGAGAAAACAAAAGCAGTTTTTGACTCAATATCTAGGTGGACCCACTCTTTACACGAATGAGCATGGGCACCCGATGATGCGAGCTCGACATTTACCATTTGAAATAACAGAGACTAGAGCAAAAGCATGGCTCGGATGTATGCGCGAAGCTATGGATGAGGTTGGCCTTACCGGTCCTATCCGAGATGAATTTTATGCGAGACTTGTGCTAACAGCTCAGCATATGATAAATACAGATGAAAATGAAGAGATGAAAGGTGAGAGAACGTGAGGAATCGAGAAACATTGCCAACGACTCCCTCCTACTATTGCCATGGAAATGAGAAGAAGCCGCTTGAAATTTATATGTTTATTGATCCTCTATGTCCAGAATGCTGGGCACTTGAGCCAATTATAAAGAAGCTACAAATTGAATACGGTCGTTTCTTTTCCATTAAATATATTTTAAGCGGTCGCCTTGCATCATTAAATATGAGCAAAAAGCAAAAATATGAAAACATTGCAGACTTATGGGAAAAAACTGCAAGCCGAACAGGCATGTCTTGTGATGGAAGTCTTTGGTTTGACAACCCTATTTCGTCTCCTCATTTAGCCTCTATAGCTATTAAAGCGGCTGAATTGCAAGGAAGAAAAGCCGGGATTCGCTTTCTAAGAAAATTACAGGAGGGTATTTTTCTAGAAAAACAAAACATCTCAAGCTTTGAGGTATTAAAGGAAATGGCTAGTTCCACCGGATTAGACGTGGATGAATTTGTTCTTGATATTCATTCGGAATCAGCTGGTAAAGCCTTTCAATGTGACTTAAAAATCACCTCTGAAATGGAAGTGGACGAAATACCAACCTTGGTTTTCTTTAATGAGAATATTGAAGACGAAGGAATCAAGATTACCGGATATTATCCATATGAGGTATATGAGCAAATACTTGAAGAAATGTTACCAATGAAGCCCGAGAAAAGTACCCCTCCTAATTTAGAGAGCTTTCTCAAATGCTTTAAGCTCGTGGCAACAAAGGAAATCTCGGTTGTTTATAATATGTCAATAAATGAAGCCGAAAGAGAAATGAAAAAGCTACAATTAAAACAAATTGTTGAACAAGTTCCAGCTAAATATGGTATGTTTTGGCGCTATATTGAATAGCGCTAAGACTATGTAAAAAAAGAAAAGGCCATACAAACCTGTCTGTTTGTAAATGGCCTTTTCTCTATTTAAATACGAACAAAGGGGATGGGAGAAATTTTTCACGGTCAAACAAAGGGGTATATGTTTGCTTGTGATCAACTTCACATCAATAATATATCATGAAATAGATTATTCGACAATAATTGTGCTCGCTATTTCACAATATTGTCATAATCTATGAATGATTACTGGGACAAACGAATATATCTATAGAGAAGGAAAAGGAGTGATTTTTTGTGGCACGAACCATCGGCTTATGGCTGATCGTATTATTTATTATTATTTCTTTTATACTAAATCTTTTTGGCTTATTAAATATTTTCCCTCTGATCATTACAGCCCCCCTATTATTTCTTTCCTTATTGTCCCTAGTTCTTTTTTTAAATGAACGAAAAAGATTTAAAGGTTTATAAAAGTCCCTCCCGATTGGTCGGAAGGGACTTCATTTTTATGATAATAATGCTTCCATTTCATTTAACTTCTCTTCAAATACCTTGCATGCTTCCTCAATTGGCTTAGAACTCGTCATATCAACTCCAGCCTTTTTCAGAACTTCAATCGGATAATCTGAACTACCTGACTTTAAAAAGTCTAGATAACGCTCAACTGCAGGTTGACCTTCTGTTAAAATCTGTTTGGACAATGCTGTCGCAGCACTGTACCCCGTTGCGTACTGATACACATAGTAATTGTAATAGAAATGTGGAATCCGAGACCATTCTAAGCCAATTTCTTCGTCAATTTCGATATCTTCTTCACCGAAGTACTTTTTGTTCAGTTCATAGTACTCTTTTGTAAGAAGTTCCGCAGTTAGCGCTTCATTATCTTGTGCTTTTTTATGAATTAAATGCTCATATTCTGCGAACATCGTTTGGCGGAACACTGTACCTCTAAATCCCTCTAGAAAGTGGTTAAGCAAGTACAGACGTTTCTGTTCATCATCAATCGTATTTAATAAATAATCATTCAGTAGCGCTTCATTACATGTAGATGCAACCTCTGCTACGAAAATAGAGTAATTGCCGTATGCATATGGTTGTTCTTTTCTAGTATAGTAGCTGTGTACCGAATGACCAAACTCATGTGCAAGAGTAAACAAGTTATTAACATTATCCTGCCAGTTCATAAGGATATAAGGATTCGTTCCATACGAACCAGAGGAATAGGCTCCACTTCTTTTCCCTTTATTTTCGTGAATGTCTACCCAACGGTTGGTAAAACCTTCTTTTAATACATTTAGATAATCCTCACCAAGAGGCGCTAAACCTTTAAGAATTAGATCTTTCGCTTCTTCATAAGGAATTTCCATCTTTACATCCTTTACAAGCGGCGTGTAAAGATCATAAATATGAATTTTATCAAGTTTCAATACCTTTTTCCGAAGTTTCACATAGCGGTGAAGCAAATGTAAGTTTTTATTGACCGTATTAACTAAATTTTCATACACAGATTCTGGAATATTATCAGCCGCTAGAGCTGCATGTCTTGCTGAACTATATTTGCGTACTCTTGCATTAAAGTTGTCCTTTTTAACTTGACCACTTAATGTACTAGCAAAAGTATTTTTAAACTTTCCATACGTATCATAAACCGCTTGAAAAGCATCCTTTCTTACTCTCTGGTCCGCGCTTTCGAGGAAACGAATATAGCGACCATGAGTTACGTCCACTTCATTTCCATTTTCATCTTTAATACTTGGAAATTGAATATCCGCATTGTTCAACATACCAAATGTATTACTTGAGGCACTCATCACTTCTGATGCCTCTGCTAGAAGGGCCTCCTGTTCTGCAGATAATACATGTGGCCTTTGCAAGTTTAACTCATCTAAAGAATGCTCATAAAGCTTTAACTCTTCTTTTTCGTTTAGAAATTTTTTTACTTTTTCTTCGTCGATAGACAATATTTCTGGAACAATATAAGCAAGTGTACTTGCTGCCTGAGTGTAGAGATTTTTGATGCGGTCGTCTAAGCCTTGATAAAAGGAATTGGTGGTATCCTGATCATAACGCATATGAGCATATGTATACAGCTTACCAATCCTTTCTAGCAACTGATCCTGTGCTTGTAAAGCCTGAAAAAGAGAATCCGCACTTTCCCCAAGCTTTCCTTGATAGCTTGACATAGAAGGAATTAACTGTTTAACTTCTTGAAATTCGCTTTCCCATTGTTGATCTGTTAGGAAAATATCCTCTAGTTTCCACGTGTCCTCCAATGGTATTTCACTTCTAGTGGGAAGTTTCTTTACTGCCGTCTCATTTGCCATGTTTATTCCTCCAATCTACTCACTTCTATTTTTGGTATTCGCCACCAATTAATAAAATCCTGCTTCAATCTAGGAAAAATCCACTACACCCTAGTGTATGTTAACAACGGCGAGTTCATTAATACCAAACAATCTTTTCATTAGTAAGATTCTTATAAAATTGTTCTTCAAATTTACTAGCTTCACTAATAGTACTCGGAAATGACATAGGGTTCTCATACCTATATACATTAGGCTTGATTTCATTAAGGACTTGGCACTTTATCAGTAGATAAAAATACTCTCGAATTAATACCAATAGTTGATCCACACTTGGCTTTAGAGGGTTTCTAACTTTAATATGGTTCCTATTTATACGCTTGATTAATTGTTTATACACATCCTCTTTTGTAAGGATGATCCCTACCTCTTTCGAAAATATATTATCTAATAAAACATACATTTGCCAAATGATTGGGGAGGTTTCGAGTAATAGATTATCTCTTAGTGGTACGCCAACATAGGGCGGGAGGAGATAGAGGTGAAGTTGATTCCTATATAGCTCCTGCAGGAAGAGCTTATGTGTGTGAAAACGAATAATATTGTCTTTTACATGTTGAATTCCTTTACGCCAGTTAGAAACGTAAAAGGTATTCTGAAAAATTGGGTTTAACCATTGAGGTAAGTGTAGTTGAGATTGAGGAGTTACATCGTAGTCACATTGCATCGTATGTGGAGAAAGCGGGTGCAAATTCGTTATCGAAATAAAGCTCTTTAGACTAGGACAATATGATGGTAAATACCAGGCTCCTATATTATTTCTTTTAATAAACAAGGATTGAAATTTTGGCAGAGTAATTAGATTGGTTTGTTTCCTATGAACTCTATTTGCACCTAGTATCCATATAGGTGTCAAACCACTCGATAAATACCCATTTGTCCGCTTTTCAAAAATCTCCTCTGGTATCGGGGAACATTGATATTCAACACAGTATGTTTTTCCTAGGAACGTAAACATAAGATCTGGTCTTTGCATGATCTCAGGTAGAAATACTTCCAATTCAGGTTTTGAACATTCTGTTTCAAGCCATTCAAAGAGCTGCATTTTTGCTTGCATATGATACGCAGATTCTCTTTCGTATTCAACACATATAGATGACAATTGAACATGAGCAAAGTGACTGATTCGCTGAACACCAAGCTTAACAATTACTTTTCCCTTACATACTGGACAAAAATAATGGTTTTCCCTTAATCGATGTACTCCCTCCCTCTTTATCAATTCACCAATATAAACGATCTCTCCATATTGATTTTTAGCCGTTAACAATGAATCATCTCCTTTCTGATTAATTAATTCTCTTCCTTACTCGTTAATTCCTCCATAAAAAATCTCCTAGCTGTTTTCGGCTAGGAGATTTTTTATAAAAGTGGAGATAATAGCCTCGATGTAGATTCTAGCAGCTTTAATCCAAAATGACGCTTTGTAAATTGAGCAAGATTGATCTGCCTAGAAAAAGTAATATCACTTTCATATTCATGGACTAACATTTCAACACTTCTTGTACCATATAAAAAGGCATTTACTTCAAAGTTTAAATGAAAACTTCTCATATCCATATTCGATGTACCTATAGAAGCAATCTTCTTATCGATAATTAATATTTTACTATGCATAAATCCTTTTTCGTATTCGTACACTTTGACACCAGCCTCCAAAAGCTCTGGAAAGTAGGAACGGGAAGCATGAAATACAATCCGTTTATCCGGTTTATAAGGCACAAGAATACGTACATCAATACCACTCAATGCAGCTACTTTTATTGCTGAGAAAATATCTTCATCTGGAATGAAATAGGGAGAAGCAATCCAAACAGATTCCTTAGCGGAGGTAATCATAGCAAAAAAAATCGTCTTAATCACACTATGTTCATTATCTGGACCACCAGCAATTAACTGAACGCCACCATGAATGTTTTCCTCAAGAACAGGTGAAAGGTATTCAGAATTGAGAAAGCTTTGGTTCGTCATATAGTACCAATCTTGAAGGAAAATTAACTGTAGCGTTCTTACCGCTTCTCCTTTTACAAGTAAATGTGTATCTCTCCAAAATCCAAAGGTATCATTACGACCTAAATATTCATCACCAATATTTAATCCTCCAACAAACCCAATATTCCCGTCTATAACAATAATTTTACGATGGTTTCTAAAGTTAAATTTACTATTTAAGAAAGGGATACGAACCGGACCAAATGGAACGACCTCCACTCCAGCTTCTTTAAGCTCTTCTATGTATACGCTCGGCAGCTTCCACGATCCCACAGCGTCATATAGAAAGCGAACTTTCACACCTTCTTTCACCTTATGTATCAAGATTTTTTTTATTTGTTGGCCAATCTCATCGTGGCGAACGATATAATATTCCAAATGGATGTGATGCATAGCCTTTTTAAGCTCTTCTAAAATTTCATAAAAGGTGGAATCACCATTCGATAACACCTTAGTAGATGTGGCAAATGATATCGGACTATGGCCTATACGGTGGGCCAAATGGAATAACCTTTGCTGATCTTCCCCCAGTACTTTTATCTTTTCTTCACTAATAGGGTCTCTTCCACGTTCGTATTTCAAGTAATTTTGTTGGTCAAGGAAAAATTTACGACGAAACATTCTTTCCTTTCTATGGTTCCTTCCAAACAGCAAATAAAAAAAGAAACCTACTAATGGAAAACTACCAAGTACGATTAACCATGTTAATGTCTGTGTAGGATGTCTATTTTCTAAAAAGATTACTGCTCCAATAAAAATAACCGATAATGTAGTTAGAATACTAATATATCGGAATAATCCTTCATACACTTTTCCTTGGAGAAGAAAATAAAGAATAGCTAAAACAGCAACAAATAAAAGAATTCTAACGAAATTTTTCATAGCTACCCCCTCTAAAACATTGCCTTACTATTCCCTCAAAAGTAAGAGGATAAACTCTTTGTCCGAAAAGTAAAAAACCGATTTCATTTATTGAAATCGGATAATTATTTAAAGTGTCTTCTTATTTCAGAGAAAACATTCTCAGACATAATTAGTTTTCCATACTCTTCTACACGATGAATGGTGATCGCTGTTTCATGTCCATATTCTAATAATAAACTTAAGCTATTATCGATATCCTCTTCATCATACTCCTCTTCGGGAAAATCAACATATAAATAATATTTACCTTCGAAGGAATATAGTTTTGTTGATAAGTCTTCTAAAATATTACGATTTGAGAGTGATATTAAGTCTTCAAAGTCTTTAAAAGCAATTAGGAACTCTAGTGTATCTTCGTATGAATCATCATCTTCATCGTCTGCTTTTGTATTAAAATGCTGATCAAGCAATTCCTCAATTCTTTCATCTACAGGAATATCTTTCAGCCTTTCATCTGTGATAGGAAGTTCGAACTTCTGCCCATCTTTTGATATTTGTGCTTTTGTTACGAGAACTTCAAGACCTTTGTCAAGAGCCTGGACCTGGATCCAAAGAGGGCCTTCAATCATAAATTCTTCCTCTTGATGAACTTCATCCATCATTTCCCAAAAAAGCTCTTCACTTTTTTCACGATTATACCAGATTTCATCACGGTCAAATCCTCTTTCTTCAATATCCCCGTATGAAATATAAAACTTGACTGTATTATCGTTAATACGTTCGATTTCCAACACTAACCTCTCCCTTCTTGCATTTTTGGAAGGGACTTACCCTCATGCAGAAAAACGATCTAGTCTTTAGTATTTCCTGAGGCATGTGTTAACCGTATTGTTGCCTCGTATTTATATTTTATGACAAAAATACAATAAAGGGAAATAAAATGTTACACTTTTCAAAAAACCAACTAACACCCATATTTAATACTTTTCTTCCTACATAATTATCTATTATAGCTATTTTTAAACCAATAATAGATAAAAAACCTTCGATTCTATTCGAAGGTTTCAATCATTTAATTAACCAAGCGTTGAGCTTCACGTAATTGAAACGTTCGGACTCTTCTTGGTAGGAAGCGACGGATTTCATCCTCATTATACCCGACTTGAAGTCTCTTCTCATCAATGATGATTGGTCTACGCAGTAAACCAGGGTTATCTTTGATTAACTCGAATAAATCCTGAAGAGGCATAGTCTCTAAATTAACATCTAGCTTTTGAAACGTTTTTGATCTAGTTGAAATAATTTCATCTGTTCCATCTTCAGTCATACGAAGAATCTCTTTGATTTCATCAATAGATAATGGTTCAGAAAAAATATTTCTCTCTGTATAAGGAATATCGTGTTCTTCTAGCCAAATTTTCGCTTTACGGCATGATGTACAACTTGGTGAAGTGTATAATGTTACCATTAACTAACTCACACTCCTTTAAATTTAACTTATAAAATCTATGTTGGGAGATATTTTGGTCATTTGACGTATTATTATTTAAAATTACTTTAAATTAGTAATTTATATTAATTATTATACATCAAATCTGAGTAAAAAGGTATCCTTTTTTCGAAAGTTTTAAATTACAATAATACAATAAATTTATTGGCTAGATAGTCTATATACGTACTAGGTGAGAGAAAAGTTTCATTTTTTTCTTTCTTTTTTTAAAAAAACTCGAATATTTTTATGTTCCTACTTTATTTACCCAGATTTCAGTTGGAGTAAACCTTAATATAATTCTCATTTAGCTAATGAAAATGAAAAACAGTCACCTCACAGTGGCAACTGTCCAAAATTCATTAAATATCTTTTAATAGGTCCGTTGTCTCATGTTTTTGGTCAAAACTTAATACCTCTTCTACTGGTTCATATGACTCTCCATAAAACTCGATATCCTTATATGTGTGAATCAATTTATATGCTTGTTTCATACCTTCAAATATCGCCTCTTCGCTTTCATGTCCAGGTGACCAATAAAGAATTTCCATAGTATTCACTTCATTTGTTGCTAACGATCTTCTTTCATATCCAATTTTGCTTGCATGCTCAAAACCTTCACGTTTATAAAAACGTAATCTCTTTTCTGTATCACTATCTTTATAGTTAATTGGTTCAACTTCTAAAATGATTGGTTTTTCCTTCTGTTTCAGCTTTTCTAAAAGTTGATGTCCTAACCCCTTCCCTCTCGCTTCACCAGAAACATATAAATAATCAATGAATATAAACTGGTCAAATTCCGCATACATTAACACGTGATACTTTCCTTCGTCTTTGTGATATATAGACGATTTCTCTTTTAGAAGGGTTTCCATATGTTCCTTTGACTTCATTTCTTCAATTGGAAAATATTGATTTAATTTTTCATACCAGTGCATATAATTACTCCTTTTAATGGATTTATCGTTTATGAACTATATTTGAAAATAGAAAGATTTCTTACGATACAATTTTTTGTTAATATTACTCTTTTCATACTAAGGATAATTCTTTAGAATAGAAAGTAGTGGGAATTACATAATCGCGCTTACGCCAGTTATTCATAAAGGAGGTTTATTATGGTTAATTATATTACCGACCTTACCATTGTTGCCTTATTAATTATTGGAATCACCGCTGTTTTAGGAGTCGTTACAAATGGAATTGGAGAGAAGTTGTTTGGTGGTAAACAAAAAACAGAATTTGTAGACCAATCAGCAAAATTTCAAACCGGCTGGAAACAAGTTGGCGGAAAAAGAAAA
The DNA here is from genome assembly GCF_036676585.1 of Robertmurraya sp. Taxonomy (NCBI): domain Bacteria; kingdom Bacillati; phylum Bacillota; class Bacilli; order Caryophanales; family Bacillaceae; genus Robertmurraya; species Robertmurraya sp. The sequence continues at coordinate 17,534 of NZ_JAKFCQ010000184.1, read as the reverse complement.
TAATATTTTTATTTCTTTATCACGTATCGTAAGCGCTTCACTTTTTACTTATGATAACGTATAGCGTATCTTTCTTCAAATGAAAAACGATCTCGTCTTCGAGATCGTTTTTATTATTTCATGTATTGTGCGAATTCCTTCTCAGAACATAGAACGAAATGTCCTGGTGATACTTCACGTAATTCAACGGATTCATCCGCTTGGTAATTATGCATTTTTGGATCATAAGTTTTGCGTTTTCTTGAACGCTCTGATATAGGATCTGGAAGTGGAATTGCAGAAAGCAAAGATCGAGTGTATGGGTGCTTTGGATTATTATATAATTCATCTGCTGGAGCTAGTTCAACAAGCTTTCCAAAGTACATAACTCCAATTCGGTCACTGATATACTTCACCATTGAAAGGTCATGCGCAATAAACAAGTAAGTTAACCCTTTTTCCTTTTGAAGCTTTTTCATCAAGTTAACAACTTGTGCTTGAATTGACACGTCAAGAGCTGAGATAGGTTCGTCAGCAATGATGAAGTCTGGATCAACTGCTAAAGCACGAGCAATACCAATACGTTGTCTTTGACCACCTGAGAATTCATGTGGATAACGGTTCGCATGCTCTTTGTTTAATCCAACCGTTTCTAATAGTTCATACACTTTGTTCATTCGATCTTCTTTCGTTTTTGCTAGACCGTGAATATCGATCCCTTCAGCAATTACATCAGAAACTTTCATTCTTGGATTTAATGAAGCGTATGGATCCTGGAAGATCATTTGCATTTTATGATTAAATGCCTTTAACTCTTCCTTAGATTTTTTCCCATGTACATTAACCCCATCGTATAAAACTTCTCCGTCTGTAGCATCATAAAGTCGAATAATTGTTCGACCAGTTGTAGATTTCCCACATCCTGACTCTCCTACGAGTCCTAATGTTTCACCCTCATATATATCGAAACTAATTCCATCGACTGCTCTTACTTCGTTTGGCTTACCAACATTAAAGTATTGCTTTAAATTTTTAATTTCAAGCAATTTCTTTCTAGTTTCCATTGATTTACCTCCTTATTTATTATTGTAACCTGGATACATTTCTCTTCTCTTCATAACAGCTGCTGGTGGCTCTACCTTTGGAGCATCCGGATGAAGAAGCCATGTTGCTGCGTAATGAGTATCCGAAACTTTAAACATTGGAGGTTCTTGTTCTAAATCAATTTTCATCGCATATTCGTTACGCGGTGCAAACGCATCTCCCTTTGGCGGGTTAAGTAGGTCTGGTGGTGATCCTGGAATAGCATAAAGCTCAGCTTCAGCTGTATCCAAATCTGGCATCGAGCTAATTAGCCCCCATGTATACGGGTGCTGCGGATTGTAGAAAATTTCATCTACAGTACCGATCTCAATAATTTTTCCACCGTACATAACTGCTACTCGGTCTGCTACATTGGCAACCACACCTAAGTCATGCGTAATAAAGATTATAGAAGTATCAATTTTTTTCTGCAGATCTTTCATTAATTCCAAAATTTGCGCTTGAATCGTTACATCTAAAGCAGTTGTTGGTTCGTCAGCAATCAATACTTTGGGATTACATGCTAAAGCGATCGCAATTACAACCCTTTGTCTCATCCCACCTGAGAATTGATGAGGATATTGTTTAAAGCGTTCCTCAGCCATCGGAATTCCAACAAGCTTTAAAAGCTCAATCGCACGTTGCTTAGCAGCAGATTTACTCATATTTTGGTGTTTAATAATTGGTTCCATGATTTGCTTACCAACAGTCATTGTTGGATTTAAAGAAGTCATTGGATCCTGAAAGATCATTGAGATTTCCTTACCACGAATCGTTTGCATTTGCTTGTCCGATAATTTTGTTAAATCTTTTCCATCAAATAGGATTTCGCCCTCTTTAATCTCAGAGTTACTCTCAGGTAAAAGACGCATAATAGCCTTTGTTGTTACAGACTTCCCTGAACCAGATTCCCCAACGATGGCAAGAGTTTCACCTTTATTAAGATGAAAGTTCGCTCCACGAATCGCTTTTACTTCACCAGCAAACGTATGGAAAGATATATTTAAGTTATTTACTTCTAATATTTTTGACATCTTATTTCACCTGCCTTAGTCTCTCATTTTAGGATCTAACGCGTCACGAAGACCATCTGCAATCATATTAAATGCAATCATAATGACAGAAATAATAATTGCTGGAACTAGCATTTGATATGGGAAGGCAATCATTGATTTAAATCCTTCATCAATAAGTGTTCCTAATGATGCTAATGGCTCTTGAAGACCTAAACCGATAAAGCTCAAGAAGGCTTCAAAGAATATTGCGTTAGGGATCGTAAACATTGTGTTAATAATGATAACACCTGCGAGATTAGGAATTAAATGTTTAAAGATTATATTCGCATGGCTAGCGCCAAGTGTGCGAGACGCTAAAACAAATTCTTGGTTTTTTAATTTTAGTACTTGGGCACGAACGACACGCGCCATACTCACCCAACCGGTAATCGTCAATGCTACTGTAATTGATATAATCCCCGGCTTCAAAACAATAATCATTAAAATAACAATTACTAGATTTGGAATTCCTGAAAGTACTTCAATGATTCTTTGCATAATATTATCAATACGTCCACCAAAGTAACCAGAAATAGCACCGAAGGCAACACCGATAACCATATCAATAAAAGCTGCTAGAAATGCAATATATAGAGAGATTTGCATCCCTTTCCAAACACGTGAAAATTGGTCTCTTCCAAGAGCATCCGTACCAAACCAGTAGTACTCTTCAATTTGCTTTTGCTCATATGGATTTACCACATTGCCATTTTTCAATGTTCTTGTTCCATCAAATGGTAACCAAGATATATTTTCTAATGCCTCAATACGAGGTGGTAAGTTTGCATGTTTCGTGTTTTGCTTATCAAACTCAAATTTACTTAATGATGGCCCAATTAAAGCCATAATAATTAAAATTCCGATCACTACTAAACTTACAATCGCACCTTTGTTTTTTCTAACTCGTAACCACGCATCCTGCCAATAGTTTAGACTTGGTTTAGAAATGCGCTCACTTGTTGATGCGTCAATAATAGCGGGCTCAAATTGGTCTTTGCTGATTTTCTCATCAAATTGTGCCATTATTTCTTCCCTCCCGCTAAACGAATTCTTGGATCAATCAATCCATAAAGAATATCAACCACTAAAATAACAACAATAAATAGGAACGCAAATAACAAAGTTGTCGCCATTATGACCGAATAGTCATTCACCTGAACAGATTTTACAAACTGCTCTCCTAGTCCTGGAACAGAGAAAATCTTTTCAATAACAAGGGAACCAGTCATTAAGCTTACAGCAAGCGGACCTAATACAGTAATAACTGGAATTAAAGCATTTCTTAACGCATGCTTAAATGCAATTTCAAAGTAGTTTGCACCTTTAGCTCTTGCTAATGTAATATAATCCGATCCTAGAACTTCTACCATTTCAGTTCTCATAAAACGAGCTGCAATGGCAATCGGGAACATCGAAAGTGCAATCGTTGGCATAACTGTGTATTCAGGACCTTTCCAGAATGCAACAGGGAACCAACCTAGTTTTACACCTACATAATATTGAAGCAATCCAGCAAAAACAAACGAAGGAATAGATTTACCAATAACGGCTATAAAGGTCGTTCCATAATCTACCCATGTATTTTGCCTTAGCGCTCCTAATACCCCAAGAATGATACCAACAATCGTACCTACTAATAGTGCTTGAAAGCCTAATAAAGCAGAGGCACCAATCCTTGCACCTAATAATTCTGATACTGGTGTATTGGCAAACTGATAAGAAGTACCTAAGTCACCCTTAACTAAGTTTGTCATATACGCCACATACTGAACGGGAACTGGTTCATCAAGCTTATAATATTCAAGCATCATCTCAAGTTGCTCATCTGACATTTTTGCTTGGTTTTTAAATGGTGTTCCTGGAACAAGCTTCATTAAGAAAAACGTCATTGAGGCAATTAGAAATAGAGTAATTATCATATAAATGACCCTTTGGCCAATATATTTAATCATCTGTGCACCTCCTACTTATTTTGAATTTTCCCCATCTTTCGACAATTCGAATACAGGGAAAAAGAGAGTATATTTAAGCGAATATACTCTCTCTCCTATTTCATTGTACATCATTTCACCATATTAATTATATGGTAAATTATTTATTTAGTTTAGCAAACTTCCAGCTGTACTCTGGTCCAAAGATATGGTAAGTAAAGCCTTCAAGTTTTTCGTTTACTAAGATGTTTGAAGCACGTTGGTATGTTCCAGCAAGAGCTGCATCCTCAAATAATACCTTCTCAGCTTCTTGTAGAGCTTCGAAACGCTCTGCAGGCTTATCAGCTAATTCAGTTTGAGCAGATTTTACTAGCTCATCATATTTAGCGTTAGAGTAAGACATTTTGTTGTGTCCGCCACCAGTTAACCAAAGATCAGAGTATGTCATTGGATCTGGATAGTCAGGGCCCCAACCAGCATGAAGGATATCATAGTTTTGAGTATCTTCACGGTCAAGACGTACAGAGAATGGAACACTTTCAAGGTTAATAGTTAAACCTGGAAGGTTATTTTGTAGTTGATCCTTAAGGAAAGCATCAACTGTTTTTGAAGTCTCAGTGTCTCCACCAAGGAAGTTCAATTCAAGACTTTCTACGCCTAGTTCAGCTAGACCTTTTTCCCAATATTCTTTTGCTTTTTCTGCATCAAATGCATTTAAATCTCCGTTTGCTTCACGGAAGTCTTCACCAGTTTCTGGGTGCTTAACAAACTCAGCAGGAACTGCGTAGTTAGCAGCTAAAGAACCGTTTTGAAGAATATCGTTTACTAAAGCATCTTTATCAAACGCTAAAGAAAGAGCAAAACGAATGTTTTTGTTAGCTAAAGCTTCATTTTCTTGGTTAAACTTTAACCAGAATTCAGTTGGCTCTAACCATGTTACAAGACGAGAATCTCCCTCATATTGTGAGATAACCGCAGGTGTTGATAATTTTGGTGTTACATCAGCTTGTCCTGCTTCGAAAGCATTAGCAGCTGCTTGTGGATCTTTAGATGTATTATAGTTGATTTTTGTTAAAGTAACGTTTTCTGCATCCCAGTACTCTTCGTTCTTTTCAAGAGTCCACTCAGTAGCAGCAACCCCATCCCAACTAGTCATTTTGAAAGGACCGTTAAAGATTAGGTTTTCAGCATTCTTTGCAAAGTCAGCGCCTTTTTCTTCAACAAATTTTTGGTTTTGTGGATAGAAAGTAGGGAATGCCATTAAAGCTGTAAAGTAAGGAACTGGCTTTTCAAGTGTAACTTCTAATTCAGTATCACTTAAAGCTTTAACGCCAAGCTCGCTTGGGTCAACTTCTCCAGCTTTTACTTTATCTGCGTTTTTAATTACTCCAGTCATTATGTAAGGACCGTAGAATGAAGCAGAATCAGGTAAAAGTGCACGTTGCCATGCATATACGAAGTCGTTAGCTGTTACAGCATCACCATTAGACCATTTAGCTTCTCTAAGTTTGAAAGTGTAAACAGTACCGTCTTCGCTAACAGTTGGTTCACCGTCAGATAATGCAGGAATTGGATTTTGTTCCTGGTCTAGGCGGTATAATCCTTCGTTAACGTTGTTGATCATTGTGAAACCTACAGTGTCCTCAGCAAGTACAGAGTCCATTGATGGAATCTCAGCAGATTCCAATACTGTGATTTCTTGGTTTTCAGCTAATTCAGAGCCTGTTGCGTCTGAATCATTATCAGGTGTTGCTTCGTCCTCATTATTGCCACCAGAACATGCAGCTAAAAACATGCTAAGTACTAGTGTTAGGACTAAAAGCAATGAAAATTTTGACTTTTTCACTGATAGACCTCCTTAGATTGTTTTTTCTGAAAAGTTGTACATTAGTTATTATACATTTAATTTACGGTTTGTACATGTTTTTTCAAAAAAATTTTACACTATTGTTATAATTGTTAACATCGACTTTAGATATACTATGATATAATTAGCATTTATTAGAAATAGAATATCTAACCCGACCAACTAGTTTTTTGTTATATTGTTTTACAAATATAATAATTTCAGAAAGGATTACCTAATGGAAACGCTTAAAACAAAGCTAAATTTAGCACTTTTATTATGCTCTCAATTAATTATCTTCATTCTAATGTTTTTCAGTAATAGCATTTCACTTTTAAGCTATATAAATAAAAGCTTCTATATTTCAAGTTTGCTTCTTTTTATATCTTTAGCAATTTTTACAGTGAACACAGGATTTTTTGACGTCGTAACCAAATCCTTTCGATTAATATTCGCTGGAAAAGATGTAACAAGAGAAAACGTGGATGAAATGAGACCCTTATCACAAATAATTACTATTAATTATTCTCCTTTATTGTTTATAGGTTTTATTAATTTAGCTCTTTGTCTCGCAGCGCTCTTCTTCTACTATATATAAGCGGTAGTTCTTGATTAAAAGAGCATTGTTACTTATAATTTTTAATAAGCATCTTATTACATAATTAATGAGTGATTTTAAGTTTGTGGTTAATATTCAGCCACTCTTTCCTTGTATTAGAATGGAGAGGTGGTTTTTTCCACTTAAAAGGAGGAACTTTCATGAAAACCATCTTCTCTGGTATCCAACCGAGCGGAATGATAACACTAGGAAATTATATCGGAGCATTGAAACAGTTCGTTGAGCTTCAAAATGAATATAACTGTTATTTCTGTATCGTAGACCAACACGCTATTACGGTCCCTCAAGAAGCTCAGCAACTTAGGAAAAATATTCGTAGTCTTGCTGCCTTATACATTGCGGTTGGATTAGATCCTGAAAAGGTTACGTTATTTATTCAATCTGAAGTTCCGGCTCACGCACAGGCAGGCTGGATGTTCCAATGTATATCCTATATTGGAGAGCTAGAGAGAATGACACAGTTTAAAGATAAATCAGCTGGGAAAGACGCTGTTTCTGCTGGATTGCTTACTTATCCACCTTTAATGGTTGCAGATATTTTGCTTTACAACACAGACCTTGTTCCAGTGGGAGAAGATCAGAAACAGCATTTAGAGCTTACACGTGATTTAGCGGAGCGTTTTAATAAGAAGTACAATGATATTTTCACTATTCCAGAGGTAAGAATTGCAAAAGTTGGCGCTCGTATTATGTCCTTACAAGATCCAATGAAAAAAATGAGTAAGTCTGACCCTAATCAAAAAGCATTTATTTCATTATTGGATGAGCCAAAGCAAATAGAAAAGAAAATTAAAAGCGCTGTTACTGACTCTGAAGGGGTAGTAAAGTTTGACAAAGAAAATAAACCAGGGGTTTCGAATTTATTATCAATCTACTCCATCCTAACTGGAAAAACGATTGAAGAATTAGAAAATCAGTATGAAGGTAAAGGATACGGAGACTTTAAATCAGAACTAGCACAAGTTCTAATTTCTGAATTTGAACCGATTCAGAAAAAATACCATCAGTTAATGGAATCTACTGAATTGGATGAAATCCTTGATAGAGGAGCAGCTAAAGCAAATCAAGTTGCTAGTAAAATGGTTAAGAAAATGGAAAATGCCATGGGGCTAGGAAGAAAAAGAAAGTAAATTAAAAAGGCTGGATATTCCAGCCTTTTTAATTTACTTTCGGACCATGTTCCATCTCCCATAACTTTTCAAAGAAGGGCTGCCCTTTTATTAAGTTTTCACAAAAGTTCTCATGCTTTAAGGACCAACCGTACTTTGTATTTTCATATAATTCCCGCCAAACATTTTCAAATGTTAGGTCTTGAATCTCCGAATACCTTTCTGGATTCCACTCTGTGTACCAGTATCTTACTTCTGCGGCGTTATTTGATGAGTGAAGCTGGTCTAGGGCCATAAATAACAACTGCTTTAGTTGTCTCTCTTTTCTAGTTAACCCGTTCATTAGCTCTGGTGCTGGTGATAAAATATGAAATTCTTTTAATGAAGAATGATCATTAAATGCATACGGAATGGTGTCATGCTTATCGATCATCTCATAAACTAACTGCTCTTGCCTTGGAATCAACCTACTCTTTCTAATCGGTATATTGTAGCCGATAGTATCCACTACTAATATTCCTGTACCATCAGTGACGACAAAGCAATATTCTAGCTGTATACGCTCGTGATTTTTACGTAAATATGCCTTTTGATAAACATCGTCCAATAGCTGCTGTGGGAGTTCAGAAAGATCATTTTCAATATAGTTAAACAACACTGACTCAACCTTTAACAAGGGAACCTGATCTAGAAGTTCGACTCCGTCATCTTTCCGCCACTCATGAAAGTGACAGACATTGTATCCGTTCTCTTCTCCTTCAAACCAATTTACCCAAACATCATGAAGATACAACATGAATTAACCCCTCACTTCACAAACTGTTTGTCATTCAGTATGGGCAGGTTACCGTTAATTTATTCCTTTTATGAAATCTTAATCCAATTTATATTTTATTCCTCTTTACCCGGAAAATAAATACTTAACCATATAATTAACATGCCGACTAGAAATAGATAGCACTCTACACGACCCTTAATAAATTCAAGATAGTCGATCATCGTATATCCTGTAGTTAATAAGTTTAGGTACGCAACTGTACTTATCCCCCCGAGTACTGCTAGTCCAAAACCAGTAAGCAAAAGGAAAATCCTCATAATCATAGAGATTTCCCCACTCTCTCCATCGCCCTTCCCCCAGCTCTCTTTTCTACATACATATGTTACTATGGGACAACTTATGTAGACAAAAAAAAATCTACCAGTTTGAATTGGTAGATTTATCTGTTTGATTTAGGGTTAAAGGCGTCTTTAAACCCTTCACCTATGAAATTTATAGATAAAATCGTGCCAGTTAGCACTGCTGCAGGCGGAATCCAAATCCACCATTTACTAGTCAAAACATCAGGACTACGTGCTTCCTGAAGCATATTTCCCCAGCTTGGTATATTCATCGGTACACCAAAACCTAAGAAGCTAAGACCTGTTTCTGCAACAATCATAACAGCTAATGTTAATGTTGCTTGTACGATTATTGTAGACATAACGTTTGGAAGTAAGTGCTTTGTAATAGTTTTAAAAGGTGAGCATCCAATTGAAATTGCACTTAAAATATACTCATTTTCCTTTTCAGCCATTACCTTACTTCTTACGAGACGAGCTGTACCTGTCCAGCTCAGTACCGAAATAACAAAAATTAGGGTAGCTGTGCTAGATTCTAAGAAAATCGACTTTAATACGATTACAAATAGTAAGAATGGGAAGTTCATCATAAAATCAGTAAATCTCATCAACGCGTTATCAACCCATCCACCGAAGAAACCTGCAGTTGCACCAACGATGGCTCCGATGGAAATTACTGAAATGGTAATAGAAAATGCAAGTAATAGTGACGTTTGTCCACCATGTAAGGTTCTAGCAAACACATCTCTTCCAGACTTATCTGTCCCAAAAAAGTGCTCAGCTGATGGCTCCTTACTCATCTGCGTAAGATTGATTTTTGCTGTTTCTTCGACTGGAATCGTCAGCTGCTCAGCAAAGATTGATAACACAGTAACAATGATTAAAAATGCCAAACTAATCATGGCTATTTTATTTTTCAAAAATTTCCGGCGGGCGAGAGCCCATGGTGATTGGCTCTTCGGAGGCTTAATCACCCTCCCAACAGTCGCTGTAGTTGATTGTGTAACTGGTTCCATTCTCTCACCTACCCTAACTTAAACGAATTCGTGGATCTACCAATCCGTACAATAGATCTGCAATTAAATTACCTATTAATGTTAGAACCGTTAACATCATGGCAATTGCCATCATAACAGAATAATCGCGAGCATTAACTGACTCAACAAACAGATACCCGATTCCCGGATATGTAAAGATGGTTTCTGTAATAATCGCACCACCAAAAATACTGGCAATATCAAAACCTAATAAGGTTACAATAGGAATAATTGAATTTCTTAAAATATGCTTATTATAAATCGTTGATTCTTTCGTACCTTTCGCTCTTGCAGTACGAACATAATCTTTACGAGAGCTTTCGATCATATCATTACGCAAAAATTGTGTATAGGATGCAGTAGCGAGAGATCCTAGCACTAGAGCCGGCAATATCGTATGTTTCGCTTTACTAATAAAATACTCAAAAGTACCAGGTTCCACACCTGAGCCGATACTTCCTGTGGCAGGTACCCAACCTAAATTAATAGAGAAAATATAAATAGCAACTAATGCTGCAACAAAGCTCGGAATGGCTAGAGCTAAATAGTTAAATCCTGAAATGAGATAATCCCCAATACTATATGCGTATCGTCCTGAAAACCTTCCCATTAGAAAGGCTAAGCAATATGTGATTAAAAGTGCAGATAATCCTAAAATGATTGTGTTTGGAAGGCGATCACCAACCAATTCCATTACTTCACGTTTGTGTACGAATGAATCACCAAAATCTCCCTTGACCACTCCACTCATCCAGCGAATGTACTGTACATGAATAGGGTCGTTTAATCCCATCTTTTCACGCATTTCTTCTATATAAGCTGGATCTGAATTTAGTGGATCGATTTTACCAGATAGGGCATCCCCTGGCATAAGCTTTGCCAGGGAAAATACCACTACTGAGATAAGGAAAATAATTGGAATCATACCTATTAGTCTACGAATGGTGTATTGTAGCATGCTCAATTCCCCTTATCAAACTATAATGTACTTTTCATTACTCCGTTACAGCCCATAAATGGAAATCTTCTGTTCCGAATGGAGTAACCTTTACGTTTTGAACACGCTTATTGATTGCCCATGGATCAACACGTTGTTCGAAGAAAATGATTGGTAACTCTTCGTTAACTAGTTTTTGCCACTTATCATAATATTGTTGACGATGCTCAGTAATGTCCATGCTCTCATCTTCTGGGAATGTTACACCCTTCTTGATTAACTCATCAGACTCTTCAGAGTACCATCTCCACATGTTCCACTTGTCTGTAGATAACCAAATTCCTGCTGGATCTGGATCTGCTGCAAGTCCCCATGCACCCATGAACGTTTCAACAGAAGGGTCATCTGCTTCAATTGTGTCATAGAATAAGTTAAAGTCTTTTAACGCTCCACCGTTAAGCTTTGCATTAAGACCAATTGCTTGCCAAGATTGAATGATGAATTGAGCACGTGCTTCAGATGTTTCAGCACCAGCCATTGCATCAAAGTTCACAGTAAATGGCTTTCCTTCTGGATCTTCAACGAAACCATCGCCATCTACATCTTTGTAACCAGCTTCATCAAGTAATTCTTTTGCTTTCTCTACATCAAACTCATAACCATTAATTTCAGAATCATCAATTTTTGCCCATGAAACTGAAGGGAATGGAGTATTTAATGGTTTTCCTAAGCCGTTTGCAAAACCATCGATAAATGCTTGACGATCAATAGCGTGAGCCATTGCATGACGTAAAGCTTTATTTTGGAATTTTTGGTTATCAGATACAACTACACCCTTTTCATTGTCGTAATGACCCCAGTCAAATCCGATATAGCTGTAAGACATTGCATCTGCTTCAACTGCATTTACGTTTGGAAGCTCTTTAATAGCAGCCCATTGATCCTTCGGTGCTTCGATAACATCTACTTCACCGTTTTGGATTAACCCTTGAGCTAATGATCCGTCAATGATTTTGTAAACAACTCCGTCTAATTTCGCTGGACCTTGCCAGTAATCATCAAAGCGTTCAAATTCAATCATTTCACCTGCAACAATGTTCTTAACCTTGAATGGTCCTACCCCAATTGGGTTTTTACGAATTTGCTCAGAATCTGGTAGTTCTTTAGAAGAGATATCTCCATAGTAATGCTTTGGTTCTGGATATACCCAGATATTATCTAGTAAGTTTACAGATGGTTCTGTAACAGTTACCTCAATTGTGTAGTCATCAATTACTTTAATACCTTCGATCGTTTCAGCTGTTCCATCATGGTATTCTTGAGCACCCTTAATCATAGCTACGTTAGCAAAACGTGCACCTTCATAAGTTGGATCTGCGATTAAGTACCAAGCATACTCCATATCTTCTACAGTAAGCTCTTCTCCATCATGCCATTTCACGCCTTCTTTAAGCTTAAACGTTAATTTCATGTGGTCTTCAGAAAGTTCCCATGTAGCAAGGTTTGGTTGTGGTGTTAAATCATCACCCGTTTTGATTAAAGCTTCATGCATAAATTGAAGAGCATTAACATCATCTTCTCCTTCGTAATATGCATAAGATAAAACACCTTTGAATGGTTGAGTATAACCAAATGTTACTGTACCGCCTTCTTTTGCTTCTCCAGCTGGCTTATCACCCTCTGCTGGCTCTTCGTTAGCTGTTTCCTTTGAACATGCTGCTAAAAATAGAGACATGATCAACATTACAGAAACAAGCCAAAATGCTGACTTTTTCATTGTTTTCCCCCCGGAAATAGTTTTTTTCTGCTAGTTGTATAAATGACAAGCGACTCTATGCCCAGGCTTCACCTCCTTTAAAGTAGGCTTAACCTGCTGACATTCAGGCATTGCATGTGCACAACGCGGATGAAAGGTGCACCCTTTTGGTGGATCAATCGGGCTTGGTACATCACCTTCCAGAATAATTCTTTCCTTCTTTTTTCTTGGATCTGGCTCAGGAATAGCAGAAATTAATGCTTGTGTATACGGATGCAACGGCTCTGCATATAAGCTATTTTTCTCCGAAACTTCAACTAGTCCACCTAAGTACATTACTCCGATTCGGTCACTCATATGTTTTACTACACTTAAATCATGAGCGATGAACAAGAAGGTTAAATCAAACTCATCTTGAAGTTCTTTTAACAAATTTAAGACCTGTGATTGAACGGAAACATCTAGAGCGGAAACCGGCTCATCCGCAATTATTAACTTTGGCTTTAATGCAAGCGCTCTCGCAATTCCAATTCTTTGCCTTTGTCCCCCTGAAAATTCGTGAGGATATTTGTAATAGGCATCTTCAGGTAATCCTACCTTTGTTAAAAGCTCCATTACTTCTGGTTTTAAATCCTTAGAGCTTTTATTTGTGAAATTTCTAATAGGCTCAGAAATTAAATCTCCGACCATCATCATTGGGTTTAGAGAAGCATATGGATCCTGAAACACCATTTGAAAATCTTTTCGTACCTTTCGAAGCGATACCCCACGAATATTTGTAATATCGTCTCCGTCGAAAATAATCTGCCCGTCTGTTGCATCTAATAGGCGCAATATAGTACGACCAGCTGTCGATTTCCCACAGCCAGATTCACCAACAAGTCCAAGCGTTTCTCCTTTTTTAATTTCAAACGAAATATCATCTACTGCTTTGACAACAGCAACGGTTTTTCTAAAGATCCCACCCTTAATAGGGTAGTAGGTTTTAAGATTTTTCACCTCGAGAAGAACATCATTATTTCTCTTATTTTTTTTATTTAATGTTGTTTCCTTAACTTCCATATTCATTATGCAAGACTCCCTCTCTTGGCCTGCTAGTTGGATACAGCAGGCAGGAAACTTCGTGCCCCTCGTCTGTTTCAGCTAGAAGTGGTGTGATACTTGTACATTCTGGCATCACTTGAGGACAGCGGGCAGCAAACTTACAGCCGACCTTTGGCATGTTCTTTAACGATGGAACAATCCCTTTAATGGAACTTAATACCTCAACATCCTCATCCATCCGAGGGATAGCCCCCATTAGCAACTTTGTGTATGGATGTTTTGGATCGTGAAACAAGGTATCGACATCTGTTTTTTCAACAACCTTACCTGCATACATAACGATGACTTCATCGCACATTTCTGCAACTACCCCAAGATCATGAGTAATTAAAATGACTGACATATCATTCACTTTTTGGATATCTTTAAGCAGTTCCAAGATTTGTGCCTGAACCGTTACATCAAGTGCTGTCGTCGGTTCATCAGCAATCAACAGCTTAGGTTGACAAGCGATTGCAATCGCTATCATTACTCTTTGCCTCATACCTCCAGAGAGTTGATGCGGGTACTCATCAATAATTTTCTCTGGTCTTGAAATACCTACACTTTTTAACAAGGCAATACTCTTTAATCTCGCTTCTTTTTTTGAGATTTTCATATGATTAAATAACACTTCTTGAATTTGAAAGCCAATTGAAAATACTGGATTTAGCGAGGTCATAGGTTCCTGGAATATCATTGCAATCTCTTTTCCACGAATACTATTAATCTCTTTATCTGACATTTGCTCTAATTGAACACCTTCAAATTGTATGCTTCCTGACTTAATTTTACCGATACCTTTTGGGAGAAGCTTCATAATTGACAAACTCATTACCGATTTACCACAACCTGATTCACCAACAATTCCAACAATTTGCCGTGGTTTAACAGAAAATGACACATTATCCACTGCATTATAGTATTGACCATCAATAGAAAATGCAGTTTCTAGGTTTTTCACCTCAAGCAAAGGTGTATCTTTATGTAATTGAGTATTTACGCTCATAGGACACCTCTTACGTTTTTTAATTATTCAGTTAATTGTTCTATTTGATTAAAATATTATTACAGTTAAATGACAATTGCAAGATTTTTTTAACAATTGAAAACATTCAAGTTATTGAGAAAACAAAAAAAGCCTCTACTTTAAGGCTTTAAAGTGTATTCGAAACCCTTGATACAGCTAGGCTTCTTCGACTTTCGTAATAAAATATTTTCCTGGAATTGTAAATGAAGTTTTTGTAGAAAAGTAATTTTCCTTGTAATACTTTCTAACAAGGTAATACCCGCATACATAACCTAATAGTTTGGGGTATGCACCAAAACCAAATAATAATCGATCATGTTGTTCCTCTGTTTTTTTCAATTTTAGATTTGACATGATATATTTCTTCATGTACATTTCTATGTCTTCCTTACTATAATAATGACACCAATCAGCCAAGTATTCTGTTCCACAGTTTTTTTCAACTTCTAATTCTGCTAAGCCTTCTAAAATAATGGAGTCTAGTAAAGTAAACTCTAACGGTTCCCTGTTTTGTTTTTTTATCCGGCACACATGATGGTATTCATGGACAAATAATGCCTCTATTTCTTTTTCATCCTCATAATCTCCGATAAATAAAAACATTCTATCTGGAAAAGAAACCCCCGATTTTCTTGTTTTCCGCTCTCTAAAAAAGGACGTGTTAGATTGAGTAATGGGGAAAATATAGATATTCACTTGGGGTCCATTCCACTTTTTTCTATACTTTTCATAAATATTGTTAATCGTTTCCCATGTTTTTTTCTTTTTTAATATCTCATATGTTCGAAAGCTTGCTTGGTTAGGTCGATACATACCAAACGAGGAAAGATATTCATATATAGGCTTTGATTCACTTTCGTTAAACTCTTTTAAAAATCTTTCACATATAGCAACAGGATTCGAAAATTCTTTGTCTAGCCATTCATCCGTACGTGCAACTACCACCTAACTCCCCCATTTCTTTTACACTGTAATAGCATATTATGAGAGAATAACCAAAACTTGATTAAAGCCATAAAAAAACAGAGCGGATATTACTCCACTCTGTTTCGTTTTATTTATATGCTTTAAAAACAATTGTTGCGTTATGACCGCCAAAGCCAAGCGAATTGCTCATCGCTACTTGTACTTCTTGTTTTCTAGCTTCATTTGGTACATAGTCTAAATCACATTCTGGGTCTGGTGTTTCATAGTTAATCGTTGGTGGAATCATGCCTTCTTTAATCGCTAATACGCTAAAGATCGCTTCAACTCCCCCTGCTGCTCCAAGCAAGTGACCCGTCATAGACTTTGTTGAACTCACTGCAAGCTTATACGCATGTTCACCAAACACTTCTTTAAGTGCTAATGTTTCAAAGCGATCATTGTAATCGGTACTTGTTCCATGTGCGTTCACGTAGTCCACTTCATTGACGTTTAAACCAGCATCATTTATCGCCATTTTCATTGCACGCGCTCCGCCTTCTCCACCTGGTGCTGGTGCAGTAATGTGGTAGGCATCACCTGTTGCTCCATAGCCTACGATTTCTGCATAGATTTTTGCCCCACGAGCTAAAGCATGTTCCAATTCTTCTAATACGACAATTCCTGCTCCTTCTCCAATAACAAAACCATCACGATTTAGATCAAAAGGACGGCTTGCCTTACTTGGGTCAGGATTCGTTGATAGTGCTGTGTTTGCACAAAAACCTGCAACAGACATTTTTGTAATAGGTGCCTCCGCTCCACCAGTTACCATTGCAACAGCATCACCTCGTTGAATAACCTTAAAGGCATCACCAATTGAATTTGTACCCGTCGCACAAGCAGTTACTGTACAAGAGTTAAATCCTCTTGCTCCTAGTGTAATTGAAACCTGACCTGTTGCCATATCCGGAATCATCATTGGTACGAAGAACGGACTAACTCTTCGATAACCTCGACTTAAAAACGTCTCATACTGACTTTCAAACGTCTCCATTCCACCGATACCCGATCCAATCCAAACACCAATATTATGCGAGTTGCTGTCATTAATCTCAAGTCCTGAATCTTCAACCGCCATCTTTGCTGCTGCTACTGCATAATGAGTGAAACGATCCATTTTTCGAGCATCTTTTTTATCAATAAAATCCTCAACTTGGAAGTCCTTTACCTCTGCAGCTACTTTTGCTGGGTATTCATCTGCATTTAGTCTTGTAAGCGGTCCTACACCAGATACACCTGCTAATACATTGTTCCATGCTGTTTCAACGTTATTACCAACTGGAGTAACAGCGCCAACTCCTGTTACAACAACTCTTTTCTTTGTCATGTCTGGCAACTCCTTTGCTTTTCTTAATAAATATAATAACTTAAATAATTACCTGCCCCAACGCATGGCAATGGCTCCCCAGGTTAAACCTCCGCCAAAGCCTACCATAACGATCAAATCATCTTCTTTTATTTTACCAGCTTCTACCTCTTCTACTAATGAGATCGGAATGGAAGCTGCTGAGGTATTTCCATATTTATCAACTGTTTTCGACATCTTTTCTTCAGGGAGTTCTAGTCTTTGTCTAGAAGCCTCCATAATTCGAATATTTGCCTGATGGGGAATTAAGAAGTCAACATCTTCCTTTGAAAGTCCTGCCTTCTCAAGGACATTTACGCTGCTTTCACCCATTTGTCTGACTGCAAATTTGAATACCTCTCTACCATTCATTACGATGTAATCTTCTTGGTAAAGATGCTTTCCACCCGTACCGTCGGCTCCAAGCTCAAAAGAAAGTATACCTCTGCCTTCCGTTACTTTCCCCATCACTACTGCACCGGCACCATCGCCAAACAAAACAGCTGTATTTCGGTCTTGCCAATCCGTAATTTTTGATAATTTCTCAACACCAACTACTAACACATATTTATAGCTGTCACTCTCAATAAATTGCTTAGCGGTAATCATCCCGTACATAAATCCTGCACATGCTGCACT
>NZ_JAKFCQ010000183.1:0-9736 GCF_036676585.1 Robertmurraya sp. | reverse complement strand
GATTCTTGACGTAGATGATCGACCAACAGACGTTGTTCAGCGGTTAGACGTAAGGGGATTTTGGATACCAGTACATCCCCAGTGGGCACATTCCGTTTGCTTTTCTTGGCTCCCATGCCTTTCACCACCTCTGTTTAACAGGAACGTATATTCCTATTTTACCATATTCTGGTAGCGAAAAACAGCGATTTATCCCCCACCTACGAAAAAACATTCGTGGAGGTGGGGGTCTTCTCGCTAGTCATGATAAATGTAACAAAAACAGGTCTTAAATAATCAAACGTTGCAAAACCGTGCATACTATCCCTCCTAAAAATTCCTACATTACCATAATAACTAAAGTAACCGTTTGTTCAATAAAACAAAGAGGACCGATGACATCTTTTCCCTCGATTTTGATTGGTTACAGGTCATTATTTTCTTCATTTTTATTCAGTAGACAAATTAGTATAATTGCAGGTATTACAGCGACCAATATAGCTAAATATTCCACACCTATTCTCCCTTAAAAAAAATAAAACACCATGATAAATGTTCTATATCATGGTGTTTTTAAAAATATGTATCACTCAACCAATTCAGTGGTAATTTTACCACAATTTTGCATTTCATATAAACTGACTAAATACCTAAATCATAAAAATCCTTAAAATTATCCTTTGTTCAACTAATGATCACCGTTAGTCGAACAATTGCTGAATAAATTAAATTTTCCCTTTATTACTTACAAGGTCCACCTTTAGTAATTGAACATCATATTCATATGCTTTATAAACCGTAACAATGTCAACGAGAAGGAATTTAATTTTATCAAATTTCTTACTTTTCCTGATTGTTTTGAATGTAGCTAGAAAAGAATTATTGGTCATTCTGAAGCTCTCCCCATTGAAATGGGGAGGTTCTTATTTAGATACCTTCTTTCATGCTTGTGCATTCCAACTCAGTATGTTCAATAAGACTTTCACTATCTAATGGTTCTGACGAGTCTCCTCGTATCATCAACCTATAGTTGTAGAACTCACCACTTGACGATAGCCTAGCGCCCGCTTCAAGACGCAATATCATGTGTTTAAGCAATTAGCACTTCTTTTTTAACCTTTTCAATAATGGATTGATATTCCTGATAAAAGTCTTTAAATTCATTTACACAACGTTCGCGATCGACCTCTGTTAAGTTTTCCGTTACATTTTTAATCAGCCATGCTGAAAAAATATCCCGTTGAATGCCTATACCATTTTCTAAGATGTGCCATCGTTCCGATAACTTTTTCTTCTTATAGGTATCCGAAAGAGGGTCGTACTGAGAAGCTTTCACTTTCCATGTATTGATTTTGATTAATTCTTTCCCTATGTAATGTAATTTCCGATCCAAAATCGTTAAGAACATCGCGGGAGCTTTTAACCCGATCCGTTTTCCATACCTTGTTTTTTGTAAGGCTTTATAATTCATTTGCTCTACCTTAATCACGTCGCCCATGACCAACACTTGATTTGCCAGTCTTTCATGCGATTGTTTTCGGCAGGCTGCTAATTTACGTTCGATTTCTTTCAGTTGGTACCATGCTGTGATATAGTGTTTCGAACATTTCCAACGTGTTTGATCTTGTGGGTTGATGGTTCCATCCGGTAGATATTTATGAGGGTTCGTTGCTCTTCGGGAACGGTCCATCCGACGTTGAATTCGACGCTTCTCCTTAGACATATCCGCTAAATCATCACACAGAACGACCATACTCACTTTTTCGTTCGACACCATAGCCAGTGTAGAAATCCCTATATCCAAACCAACTTCACTAGAAGGGGATTCTTTCTTAGGTAGTCCTGATTTCTTTTCTGTCTTTACTGGAGGGATACCTTCTAAAATCAGTTGTACATAATATTTGATTTTTCCACGAATAATTTTGCGCTGAATGCGACAAAACTTAATTTTACGTGTTAATGATTTTTCAGCATAATCATCATTTTTGTCTATGACTACAGGAATGTTTAGTCCATTCCATTTTAAAATATCTCCTCGAAAAGTGATGCCGGACTTATTGGTTTTCCCTTCAACCGAATCCATAGTTCCAAACTTTTTAAAATGGACTTTCTTCGCCTTTTTATAAAGGAGATCTTTAAAAGAACTCCATGCTCTGGTAGCTATTTTTTGTGCTGTATTGGAATCGATGTGCCTATCGAAATGTTGATACATTCTCGTTACAAATGCATGAATTTTATATTCTTCTAATCCGTACTCTTGATTTAGAACTCGAAAAATGCGGTTTCGATCAGCACCCTTTGGTTGTTTACAATTCTCTATGTATCGAGGATCTTTTTTCATCTTATCGTATCGTATTAGCAGCTTGCCTAAGCAGGCGTTGAACATTTGGCGAGCAATATTAAATCTTTTCTCCAAAATATGTATTTGATAAGTTTCAAGTTTTAAATCTAGAGTCAGAATAAAAGAGGAAGTCTTTGCCTTTTTCACAGGATCACCTCGCTTCAACATAGAATGTTTGTTCTTATTTTACTATGGTTGTATGAATATGGCAAGCATTATTGTCGGACATCGGAGAGGGGATACCCCTCCCTTGTCCGAAGCGCATTCATCACCCCACTGAAGTAGAATGCGTCCTGCGCTTTAAACGTGAAATCAATTAGTGTGAATGGTTTAATGAATCTATCTTCACCATAAGTCCAATTTTTCAAAAATGATGGTAGAATTTCTTTGTCATGTTCTTCAAAGTCCCAATCAAACTTTATCTCAATTTTAAAATGTGTACCCTTTTTATGTTGAATGTAGGTGATTTATAAAATTGCTTCAATACCTACCCATGAAAAATCTTCATCTGTGTAATAATCAAATTCTTCTTCACCCATAAGAAAAATCCCCTCATTTATTGCAAACGGATGCTCAATCCACTTCTTCATTCGTTCGGAAAAGACAAGAGTTAACTAATCATAATTTAAGATGCGTTTCATTAGTGAAAATATGCCAATGACTTGAACGTTAACGCTAATAGATGAAGCCGAATAGACATTCGAAGATCTCGTGCCAATTCCCGTTTTATATAGGAAAAGTCTGACAGGGTCTGTCAGACTAGGTCATAAGTATGCAATTAAACTACTCATTTTGAGCCTCTTGGAATGAATCCTCCAATGAAGCGATTAGGAAACCATTTCCGAATCCTCCAAAACGTCAGCCGGTCCGAAAAATTCAAAGTGGATCTGATCTGCTTGAACTCCCCACTCTTTCAAGGCGGAATAGATCACCTTCATAAACGGGATAGGGCCACAGAAATAAAAATCAGCTTGATTGGATGGTAAGATGGACTTTAGCCATGCCAAATCAATGTACCCCTCTTTGTCAAATTTCCATGTAATGCGATCTTCTTCAGAAGGCTTTTCATAACATACATAAGATGTAACATGCTCGTGGCCAACCGCCAGCTGCTGAACATGTTCTCTCATGGCATGGTATTTGCTGTTGATGGCTGCATGAATATAGGTAACTGGACGATCGCCTCGGGCAGCGAGGGTATTGAGCATACTGACCATCGGGGTTAAACCCACACCGCCACTGATCAGCACAACCGGAATCTGTTTGTTCATATCCAGCACAAAATCACCTGCAGGCGCACTAATTGGGATGACATCCCCTTCCTGAACTTGGTTGTGTAAATAAGCCGAAACGATGCCTTGGGGATTCTGCCCAACCGCGTCCTCCCGCTTCACACTGATTCGGTAATAATCCTTTCCCGGAGCCTCTGATAAACTATACTGGCGAATATGGGTATAGGTTTCCCCATCCACTTCCGCTTTCACGCTGATATATTGGCCTGGTTGAAACAGCGAGATGGAACCTCCGTCTTCCGGCTTTAAGTAAAAGGAAGTAATGACTTCACTCTCCTTCACTTTTTTCACCACGGTAAAACGGCGAAAACCTTCCCAACCACCCTTTTGCTGCTCGGCTTCACGGTACATTTCCGCTTCTACTTGAATGAAGGCATCAGCAATGACTCCATATGCTTCTGCCCACGCTTGGATGATTTCATCCGTTGCCGCATTTCCTAGCACATCCTTGATGGCTGCTAATAGATTCCGGCCCACAATCGGATAGTGCTCTGGTTTGATTCCCAGACTTCTATGCTTTTGACCAATTTGCTTGACGGTTGACAGAATCGCTCCCAGGTTATCAATATTAGCTGCTGCTGCATACACGGCATTGGCCAGGGCAGTTTGCTGTCTTCCCTGCTTCTGATTGGCATGGTTGAATATATTCAATAATTCCGGATTGTTACTGAACATCAATTGATAGAATCGAGTTGTAATGGCTTTACCGTGGACTTCTAAAACAGGAACCGTCGATTTAATCATTTCAATTGTTTTCGGACTTAGCATGTTGATCCACTCCATCTATGTATGTTTTTAAACACCATTTAAAGTATTTATAACTTAATCATAGTGGAATTCAAATAAAATATTTGTGATATATATCACTGTGGTTGTGACTACATTATGAACTTTTGAAAGTGATTGAGAGATTCATAGGAGTATCTAAAACGAAAGCATTGCTCCACGTTCATCAAACACAGCAGTTGGATTCCAAGCCACTTCCCAAAGATTATTTTCTGGGTCAGCAAAATAGGCTATCCTGCCACCCCAAAAAGTATGATGTGGTTCGCGGAGTATTTTCGCTCCGGCCTCTCGTATCAAATCCATCGTTGAATCCACCTGCTCTGGACTTTCCACATTTATCGCAAGAGTTACGCCATGAAAAGACGCTTTAGATTTAGAGACTTCTACACCAACATCTTTTGACAATTCCTGAATGGGAAACAAGGAAACGAGAACGCCAGCTGTTTTTAAAACAGCAAAATTGTCGGAGCTAAACTCTGTCTCTTCCCAACCTAATCGACTATAAAAAGACCGAAGCTCTGGTAAATTTATAGCACCAATCGTGACTAGACTTACTCTTTGTGGAACCATTTACTCCCCTCCTAATCATAACTTTCCTAATTTTCTAATTTTACACTAAAATAATAATATATTTCAACTATGCTCCCGTTCACGAAAAGAAGAGCATCGATACTTGAAAAAACACGCTTAAATAATCCTTGGAAAAACGCTCGGACTAAGAGTATAATTAAAATAGTAAGCGTTTTCATATTTATGACCACTTGGGGGGATGATTGTGATTTTTGAATCTCAATACCGTCGGAAAGCCTGGGAGTCATGGGAGAGCGAAAAACAAATAGAGAAAAGGGAATTAAAACAAATTTTGGTGAAGAATCGTCATCTTAAATATCAACCTATTAAATATGCGATTGCTTTGATTACAGCATTTTTCATGCAACAGTAACGAGACAAACGCCAAGACTCATGACAAAACAAAAGAGACAGTGGTAAACTGTCTCTTTCATCCAAGGTACAAGCTCCAATGATATTAATGTCCTGAAGGAGAAGATATTCCAACTTGATCTACTAACATCTGACTTTCTTCATTTAGCCCAATAATTTCTACCTGTTTATGGAGTTTTTGGTATTTATATACGACCTTTGCGATCGCTGTTACCGCAGAATGATCCCAAACATGGGAGTTGCTAAAATCAATAACAATCCGCTCAGGGTCTTCATTAAAACTAAATTCATTTACAAAGTGGCTCATCGTTCCAAAGAACATTTGCCCGGACACTTTATAGATTTTCGTCCCATTTTCCACCGTCGTTGTCGTTTTCATCGTGGCCATCTTCCATCCGAAGATTAAGGCACTTAAAATCACTCCAGCCATTACTCCCTTGGCCAGGTCGTGTGTCGCCACCACAATGGCAACAGTCACAATCATCACGACAGCATCAGGACGAGGGGTTTTCGGCAAGGTTCGAAGCGATTGCCAATCGAACGTTCCAATGGAGACCATAATCATAACCCCAACTAAAGCTCCCATCGGGATTTGCTTCACAATGTCGCCCAACACCAAAATTAAAAATAGAAGGAACACCCCGGCAACCAATGCGGATAACCGTCCACGGCCACCTGATTTGACATTAATGACGGATTGACCGATCATAGCGCAACCTGCCATTCCTCCAAAGAATCCTGTCACCATATTAGCAATACCTTGACCTTTAACCTCTTGATCCTTGGAGCTTTTGGTTTCCGTCATTTCATCCACAATGGTGGCTGTTAATAAGGATTCTAAAAGTCCGACGATCGCTAGCGGAATGGAATAAGGTAAGATAATCCACAAAGTCTGCAGGGATAACTCGATGTTAGGTAAATGAAACATCGGCAAGGCACGAGTAATCTCCCCCATATCTCCCACTGTACGAATACCCAGTCCAGCATAAATGGAAATAGCCGTCATCACGATAATGGCGATCAGTGGCGATGGAGCGGCCTTTGTAAAACGAGGCAAGATATAAATAATTGCTAATGTTCCCGCTACCATCGCATACATCTGCCATGACTCCCCAACGAAGTGAGGAAGCTGAGCCATAAAAATCAAAATCGCCAACGCATTGACGAATCCTAGCATCACAGAGTGCGGAACAAACGTAATAAATCTGCCCACTTTCAAGATCCCAAGGATAAATTGAATGACCCCTGTTAATACGGTTGCCGCGAGGAGATACTCTAGACCATATTCCTTAACCAAGTCGACCATGAGCAGCGCCATGGCACCCGTTGCTGCCGAAATCATTCCCGGACGACCACCTACAAAAGAAATAATAACGGCAATACAAAACGATGCGTAGAGACCGACCATCGGATCTACTCCTGCAATAATGGAAAACGCAATAGCCTCTGGTATCAAAGCAAGCGCTACCGTCATTCCTGCCAGGACGTCACCTCGAATGTTGGAAAACCATTCTTGTTTTAAATTCATTGCCAACCTCTTTCTATTCAATTATTATGTTTGACTTTTCTCTCTCAGAAAAATCGGAGCCGTTGTACCTAAAGATATATGATACACGAGGCACCTCAAAATGGCTATTCTAATATAGCTGAATGTAAGCACTTGTATGGTAAATACCATATCAAATTCTTTTGTTTTCTCTTGTTTTCAAACTATTTGTTTGTAAACAGAAAAATCTCAGCTTTTTAGCTGAGATTTTGTACAGGAACCCTATGGTCGTGCTTACGAGTATTGTTCGAATCAAGTAACTTTTTGTGATGGTACATCGTACCATTTATAATCATCGTTAAGTTGAGGGGGTTATCCTTTAGTTAATTTCAATCCTCTTAATGACTGTAACTCGATTACATTCTGCTTATAGGCCAATAAACCATACATTCGATCTTTATGATAAACATCCTTATAGGAATATACCCACATCTTTTCGGTTTCATCGAAACCTAAATACTCCATCACATCTAATCTTTTTCTCAAGTCCTGAATGGTAACCACCCTTACTTCCCCTTTCTTTTCAAAGTCATATGTTATATAGAAAGACGGATTCACACGTCTTTATTATCAGATAATTGCCGATACTAATATTTTCGTTTTTACTTTATTTTTTATGGGGGTCATTTTTACACTCAACCATAGATTCAAAAATTATTTTTAGTATGTAAACGATGTCATAATTTGACTGTTTTTGTCGTTTAGTGCATAATGGTTCTGGTGATGATAAATGTATACATTTCTATCTGATGTTGAAACTGTCTTAGATCAACATGCAATCTCATATAATGAATATATCGAACCTGATCATGTTACTATTTTTACAAACGAAATGATGAGAGACCCCGGATTTTCCTATGATAATAAACTACTGGACATCTTCATTGAAAATGACCATCAAATGTTGTTTATTGGACTCCTTCGTCTTCCATTAACTTATCGTCGTAGACATATTGGTATTGAAATTGTGAAAAATCTACTAACTTGGGCGAACGAAAACGGGTACACCACATTTCTTGATAGTTGCGGAGATAGTACCCCCTTCTGGCATAATTGTGGATTTCAGCTCATTAAATACCATGATGGGTTCTATACCATGGGATTTGGGCAACTATACAAAGAAAAGTGGAAACAACATGGTCAACACTTGTTTGCTGATTTTCAGTGAACACATCTAAATAAGAAAAACCCGGTGTGCTTCACCAGGTTTTTCTCCTTTTCACCAAGACCAATCCGTAATCTCCAGCAACAATAAAGCAGCTGCTGCTAATGCTATATTCTTCATAAATTGATTCTTTTCTCCTACCTTTGTCATGGGATCGTCAACGGTCCAGAAATTATGCATAAGGAACGCACTTGCTACAAGGAAAACAACTAATAATCCAACTCCCCATCCAATGCAGTAGCCTGTCAGAATACTTAATCCGCCTCCTAAAAGCATCAAACCTGTGACGACTACGGCAATTCCCGGAGCTAGAACTCCTTTGTATGAGGTATACTGCTTCATCCCCTGATAATTAGAAAAGTGATTAACGCCTGAGTAGATAAAATAAAGTGCAAGGATAACCCGACCAACAAGAGAAATCCAACCCATAAGACCATCATCCCTCCATAGGATAATTAACTTACTTAATATACGTATATACACTAATGGTCTTTTTTATTCCTCCTTATTTTTGAAACATGAAGAAAAAGGAGCAGATGCGTCTGCTCCTTTTTCGTTTTCTAATGTTGATGTTCATCCACATATTTACCGTAATCCGGAATGGCAATACGGTCAAATTCACGGACCGGCTTTTGCAGGCTGTTTGACAACAACTCGCCTGACATCGATGATCCATGACCCATCACAGCGACAGTTGGTTTCAA
Organism: Robertmurraya sp.; assembly: GCF_036676585.1. Taxonomy (NCBI): domain Bacteria; kingdom Bacillati; phylum Bacillota; class Bacilli; order Caryophanales; family Bacillaceae; genus Robertmurraya; species Robertmurraya sp. The sequence goes on along the minus strand of NZ_JAKFCQ010000183.1, from coordinate 981 downwards.
GTCTTCCAATATCCGAACGGACTCCCAGGCTGCAACAAAGCCATTAACTGCTCACAAATTCCCCGCCATTGACATGCAGCATTTGTCCTGTCATGAATGAAGAATCATCACAGGCCAAGAATACATAGCTTGGAGCCAATTCTTCAGGTTGTCCGGGGCGTTTCATCGCTGTTTTCGACCCGAATTGGGCCACTTGATCTGGAGTAAACGTGGATGGGATTAACGGAGTCCAAATCGGTCCGGGTGCCACTCCATTTACCCGAATCCCTTTGCTTACAAGGGATAAGGATAAAGAACGGGTAAAGGTGACTATGGCCCCTTTCGTTGCTGAATAGTCAATGAGTTGTTCGTGTCCATTATAGGCGGTAATGGACGCCGTATTAATAATACAGCTCCCTTGCTTCATATACGGCAGGGCTGCCTTTGTCAGATGGAACATGGAGAAAATATTGGTCTTAAATGTTCTGTCCAGCTGTTGTGACGTTATGTATTCAATCCCAGGCTGCGGATGTTGCTCCGCTGCGTTGTTGACCAGAATGTCCAGACGGGTATAGACTTGGACCGCTTGTTGAATGGCATTTCGGCAAAACTCTTCCTCTCCAATATCTCCGGCGATCAAAAGGCATTTTCGTCCTTCCTCTTCCACCTGTCGCTTCGTTTCCTCCGCATCCTAATGCTCATTGAAATAACAAAGGGCAACATCTGCACCTTCCTTTGCATAGGCAATGGCCACTGCACGACCTATCCCGCTATCCCCTCCGGTAATTAAGGCTACCTTCCCTTTCAACTTCCCGCTGCCTTGATAATCATAATCTTCGGAAATGGGCAATGGATTCATTTCCGACTCAATACCTGGTATACGTTCTTGATGTTGTGGGGGTATTTTTGACGGGTAGCCTTGTTCTTTGCTCATTTTCATATTCCTCCCAATCTATTCCTTTTCTTACAATATGGCCTGACAAGTCTCTATTCATTCACAGA